>JAXDOO010000267.1:0-17964 GCA_034668865.1 Alphaproteobacteria bacterium | reverse complement strand
CGCCAGGACTGTCGTGGACACCTATGGCGGCAACTTCCCGGACACGGAGGCGGGCTTGCGCGCGCTGCCGGGCATCGGCGCCTATACCGCCGCCGCCATTGCCGCCATCGCCTTCGACCGTCCCGTCATGCCGGTGGACGGCAATATCGAGCGCATCGTCGCCCGGCTGTTCGCTCTCGAGGAGCCGTTGCCGGCGGCAAAAACAAAGATCAGAAAACTGTCGGAGGCCCTCACATCCGAGCGCCGGCCGGGCGACTTCGTCCAGGCGCTGATGGATCTGGGCGCGAGCATCTGCACGCCGCAGCGGCCGGCCTGCGCGCTTTGCCCGTTGAGCGAGGGATGTGAGGCACGGCGGCGCGGCGATCCTGACCTCTTTCCCATGAGGGCGCCGAAGCGCAAGGGAACGCTGCGGCGAGGGGCGGCCTTTGTCGCCTTGCGTGCGGACGGCATGATGCTTGTGCGGTCGCGGCCGCCGAAGGGCTTGCTCGGAGGCATGACCGAAGTACCCACGACGGAATGGTCAGCCGCTTTCGATCCGCGCTCGGCACTTGCCGCCGCACCCTTTACCGGGGCGAAGTGGAAAAAACTGCCCGGCACGATTACGCATGTCTTCACCCATTTCCCGCTGGAGCTGGCGGTCTATTTTGCACAGCTGCCGACGAATACGCGCGCGCCGGCCGGTGCGCGATGGGTACCGCTTGCCGAGCTCGCGGGCGAAGCTTTGCCGAGCGTCATGCGCAAAGTGGCGGCGCATGCGCTGGAAACGCGGCACCTGTGATGGCGGTGAAGCAGCGGAAGGCTAACGCGAGACCAATTAGGCCGGCATCTCGGCGCGAATTTCGGCGCGCAGCTCGTCGATGAGCCGGAGCCCTTTCGCCGTTTCCACATGCCAGAAGGTCCAGCCGTTGCAGGCGTCGAGCCCTTGCGCCAGCGCGCCGATGCGATGGATCGAACCGACACTGGCGCCGATGCAGATCGCCCCGTCGGCGCGCACCAGTGCCTTGTGACGGCGCTTGCCGTCGACGAGATGGTGGCCAGGCTTCACCAGACCGCGCTCGACCAATGTCGCGAAGGCGACACGGGGTGCGTCGCGCGCGGTCATGAATGGCGCGAGCGTCGCTTCCGGCAGCGGCTCGACCGCCAAAATGCGTTTTTCCGCCGCCTTGGCGTAATTGGCGTCGCGCTCCACGCCCACGAAGCGGCGGCCGAGCCGGCGCGCCACTGCGCCGGTGGTGCCGGTGCCGGAGAAAGGATCGAGCACGAGATCGTCCGGCCGGGAGGATGAAAGGATGACGCGGGCCAGCAGGCTCTCCGGTTTCTGAGTTGGATGCAGCTTCTTGCCGTCGCGGCCTTTCAGCCGCTCCTCGCCGGTGCAGAGCGGCAGCGTCCAGTCCGAACGCATCTGAATGCCGTCATTGCCGGCCTTCAGCGCGTCGTAGTTGAAGGTGTAGCCCTTGGCGTGTGGCTCGCGCGTCGCCCAGATCAAGGTCTCATGAGCATTGGTGAAGCGGCGGCCGCGGAAGTTCGGCATCGGATTGGTCTTGCGCCAGACCACGTCGTTGAGGATCCAGAAGCCGAGATCCTGCAGGATGGCACCGACCCGGAAGATGTTGTGATAGGAGCCGATTACCCACAGCGTAGCGGCGGGCTTCATCACCCGGCGGCAGGCCAGGAGCCAGGCGCGGGTAAAGTCGTCATAATCCGAGAAGTTGGCGAACTTATCCCAGTCGTCATCAACGGCGTCGACGCGCGAATCGTCAGGACGTTTGAGATCCCCCTGCAATTGCAGATTGTAAGGCGGATCAGCAAATACCAGATCAACGGAGCCTGCCGTCAGCTTCGCCATCTCGGCAACGCAGTCGCCTACAAGGATGCGGGCGGACTGCGCAGACTCATAGTGACTGCGGGGCGCCCTCTGGGACGCCCCGCGACGCGACACTACCATGACTCAGTACTCTGACTCAGGCGACGCGGCCGGCGACGCGGGACCTACAAACCGACGATCAGCATCATGGCGGGCTAAGGTAAAAAACGGCTTAATTGCCAAACTTGATCACTCGGCAATAAATGCCGGGAAACTTTACCGATCAGAAGGGGTTGATTCACGCGGCCGTAGCCCCCGGAAGGGTGCAGGACAAGGGAATAAACAATGCGTTGGGATGACTTTCGCCGCAGCGAGAACGTCGAGGACGCACGTGACGGTGGCGGTGGCGGCGGCGGGTTCGGCCTTCCCATCGGTGGGGGTGGGCTCGGTATCGGCACCATCGTGGTGCTCGGCCTGGTAGGCTGGGCGCTCGGCATCGACCCGCGGATATTGATCGGCGGCGCAGAAATCCTCAGCGGTGACTCCCCCTACGAGCAGCAGGCCGGGCCCGCTCCCACGCGGGGCACGCCAAGCGACGAGGCCGGCGAGTTCGTCGCGGCCGTGCTCGGCAGCACCGAAGACACCTGGCAGGAAATCTTCCGGCAAAACGGCCAGACCTACCGGCCCGCCAGGCTACGGATATTCGCCGGTGCGGCGGACGGAGGCCACTGCGGCATCGCGCAGGCGGCCATGGGACCGTTCTACTGTCCGCCCGATCGGCGCATCTATCTGGACACCTCATTCTTTCGCCAGATCGAGCAACGCTTCCGCGGGTGCACCGGTAAGGCCTGCAAGTTTTCCCAGGCCTATGTGATCGCGCACGAGGTCGGCCATCACGTTCAGAACGAGCTCGGCATCTTGAAAGAGGCGCAAGGCGCGCAGCAGTCGGCAGGCGGGCGGGCACGGGCCAACCAAATCCAGGTGCGTGTGGAATTGCAGGCCGACTGCTTCGCCGGCGTCTGGGCGAACAATGCCGAAAAGAAATACAACTTCCTCGAGCCCGGCGATGTCGACGCCGCGCTGCAAACCGCTTCCGCCATCGGCGACGACACCTTGCAGCGGCGGACGGAGGGACGCGTGGTGCCGGACTCGTTTACCCATGGCTCAGCCGAGCAACGCAAGCGCTGGTTCATGACCGGCTTTACCCAGGGCAAGATTTCCGCCTGCAATACTTTCGCGGCGGACCGGCCGTAACGGTTCTTGTCCCTCCCCTTTTTCAGGAGAGGGATTAAGAGTGTGAACCATGTCCCGCATCGACGAATCCCGTCCCTTCATTCCGCTGAAGATCGCCGTGCTGGCGACGTCGGACACCCGCTCGCTTGCGGAGGACAATTCGGGATCGATACTGGTCGAGCGGATTGAGCAGGCCGGTCACGTCGTGGCCGACCGTCAGATCGTGCGCGACGACGTCGAGCAGATCCGTAACGTCATCCGAGGCTGGATCGCCGATCCCGGCGTGGATGTGGTCATCACCACCGGCGGCACCGGCTTTACCGGCCGTGACGTAACGCCGGAGGCGGTGGAGCCGCTGTTCGAGAAGCGGATGGAAGGCTTCTCCACGCTTTTTCACATGGTGAGCTTCGGCAAGATCGGCTCCTCCACGATTCAATCGCGCGCTACCGCCGGCGTCGCGGGCGCGACCTACATTTTCTGTGTACCCGGCTCGCCCGGCGCCTGCAGGGATGCCTGGGACGAGATTCTGAAATACCAGCTCGATTATCGGCACCGGCCGTGCAATTTCGTGGAGATCATGCCGCGACTGGACGAGCACCTGAAGCGGGGCAAGGCGAAAGCGCCGGCGAAGTAATTGTTGTCATCCCGGACGGCGAGCTTGCGAGCCGATCCGGGATCCAGATTTTCACTTGGGTCCCGGCTCTCGCTGCGCTCGGCCGGGATGACAGTCACAGCTCCAGATCCCAGGTTTCGCCGACGACTTCCACGCCCCAGCTGTTGTGCGCTTTGCTCGCCGTCAGGGTGAAGCCCCTGCGCTCATAAAGAGCGCGCGCGGCGGTCAGGATTTGATGCGTCCACAGCGTGATACGGCGATAGCCGGCCTGCCGCGCAAACCCAATGCAGGCATCCACCAGCGCGCTGCCGATGCCGAGCCCTTGCGCTGACGGATCGACGAGCAGCAGACGGATCCGCGCGATATCGTCCGTTTCCTTCACCAGAAAAATGGAGCCGACGGCTTCCTTGTTGCGTTCTGCGATCCAGCAGCGCTCGCGCTTCGGATCGCAATTGGTGGCAAAGTCCGCGACGATCTGCGCGCACATGCCTTCGAAAGGTTCGCGCCAGCCATAGTTTTCCGCATAGAAAGTGGCGTGGCGCGCTACGATCCAGCCAAAGTCGCCGGGGCGGGGAGTACGCAGGATGTAGTTCTTGTCGCGCTCGCCGTTTAGCGCCTGTTCGATACTGTACATGGCGGCAAGCACTTGCTGCTGCATTCCCGGCGCCAGCGCAGCGAGCATCGCGCCGACTTGTTCGTTGCTGCGCGCCTCCAGCGGCGCAAACGCATTGCGCCCCTTGGCGGTGAGCAAAAGATGACTTCGCCGCCCGTCGGAGCGCGAAGTCTCCTTGCGGATCAGTCCCTGCTGCTGGAAGCGGCGCAAGATGCGGCTGAGATAGCCGGCATCGATACCGAGTTGCTCGATCAAGTCGCTGGCGCTGGCCTTGTCGTGCCGGCTCAGCTCATAGAGCACACGCGCCTCAGTGAGAGAAAACGGGTGCCAGTTGTCCCGCAATACGCCGATGCGCTGGGTATAGAACCGGTTGAAGCGCCGGACCGCGGCGATGTGTACGCCAAGCTCAGCATTCGTCACGGGACTGCCCACTGCCTTAGTTCGACCTAGCTTCGGCGATTAGTTGACGGAGTCAACTACCCTTGCGATTCGGTCTCAGCGTTGCGGCGGGGAACTGGGCAGCGGCTGCGCGGTTGTCTAGATGCAGTAGTCCTTACCTAAGTTGCTTCGACATCTGGCGGCATCTGCGAATGTTCTTGTTATGTTCGCGCCGCTGCTCTAGGATTTGCCATGACCCGATCTTCTTCAGCCTTCAAGCGCCCGCCGGCTTCGGAGCTGCCCTCCTCACCGGCGGGCGACTTGACCGACCTGGGCCTGCTCGGCACCTGGGTTGACCGCGAGCGCCGCCGCGGCCGCGGTACGCTGTCGAATGCATCGGGCCGCTACGAGCCGCTGGCGCGCATCGCTTTCGACGACGGGTGGCGCAGCATTGAAGAATTGCCGCCGTTCAAGACCACCGTAACGGTCGACTCCACGCGAAAAATTATCACGCGAAACGAGTCTCCCGACATTTCCTTCGACCGTTCGATCAATCCCTATCGCGGCTGTGAGCATGGCTGCGTCTACTGCTTCGCCCGGCCGACGCATGCCTATCTGGGCATGTCCCCCGGACTCGATTTCGAATCCCATCTTTTTGTGAAGCCCGACGCGGCAGCGCTGCTGGAAAAGGAATTGTCGGCGAAGAATTACGAACCGCGCACCATCGCCATCGGCACCAATACCGATCCCTATCAACCGATCGAGCGCCGCTATCAGGTGATGCGGCAGATTCTTGAGGTGCTGGAGCGCGCAGGTCATCCAGTCGGCATTGTGACCAAATCGGCGCTGGTGCTGCGCGACGTCGACATCCTTGCGCGCATGGCGGAGCGTAATTTGGCGAAGGTCGCGCTGTCGGTGACCACGCTCGACCCGCAGCTCGCCCGCACCATGGAGCCGCGCGCCGCCACTCCCGGCCGGCGGCTGGAGACGTTGCGCCGCCTTTCGGCGGCCGGCATTCCGACCACCGTGATGGTGGCGCCAATAATTCCTGCGCTGACCGATTCCGAGATGGAACGCATACTCGAAGCAGCAGCGACCGCCGGCGTGCAAAGCGCGGGTTATGTGCTGCTTCGCCTGCCGCTGGAAGTGCGTGATCTGTTCCGCGAATGGCTGGAGGCAAATTATCCCGATCGCGTCGAGCACGTTTTCAAGTTGATCCGGGACATGCGCGGCGGCAAGGATTATGACTCGACCTGGGGCAAGCGGCAGACCGGGTCGGGCCCATATGCCTGGATGCTGGGGCGCCGCTTTGAGCTGGCCTGCGAAAAGCTCGGCCTCAATAAGACCAAGCGGCCGCTCACCACCGAACATTTCGAGCCGCCAATCAAACGCGCCAAGCAACTGAATCTATTCAGCTGAGCCATGGATCACCCCACTCTCACGGCGGTGACGATCGGCGTGCGCAATGTGCCGGCAAGTGCCGCGTTTTACGAACGGCTCGGATTTAAGCGCAAGCTTCGCACCACCGGGGACGAAATCGCCTTCTTTGACGCCGGCGGTCTGCTGCTTGCGGTATGGGATTGGTCAAAACTCGGCGCGGATGCGGGCTTGCCGGTGCAGCCTATGCCGCAGACATTCCGCGGCTCGACGCTAGCCTGGAATGTTCGCACGCGTGAAGAGGTAGATGAAGCCTACAAGCATGCAATCCAGGCAGGCGGAACGCCGCTGCGTGTGCCCGAGCCGACCGACTACGGCGGCTATCGCGGCTATTTCGCCGATCCTGACGGCCACGTTTGGGAGATCGTAACCGCACCCGGTTTCGGCTTCACCGACGACGGCAGGCTCACTCTTCCGGACTAAGACTTTTCGGTTTCGCTCCGCGCGTTTTTACCTCGCTCCACCTGCCGTTCCACCGCCACGCTTAGGCGCTGATAGACGCCAAGCCCCAGGACCAGCAAGATCGCGGCGATCATCAGGAAGGTCGGATAGAACAGTTTGGTGACATCCTCCTGCGCCACGCGGAAGATGATCACCAGCGCCTCGAGGAATACTGCAATCGCGATGGTGGAGATGAAGCGGGTCAGACTGCGCCGCGCTTCCGAGGCGACGCGTAATTCGCGCCCCCGCACGACTTCTTCCTCGATCAGATATTTCGCGACGTCGAAGACCGCGATGGATACGACCACGTAACCGATCCCGCTCAGCGCCGTGGGTCCGACGTGCCTCAGCGACCAGGCCGCGACCACGAAGTCGCTCACCGCACTGCCGGCCAACACGAGCGCGAAGAGGGCGAGCACCGCTGCGGCGATCCCGAATGTGGCGCGTGAGATGAAATCGACAGTGCCGTCGAGACCCTTGGTTTTCATAAAGCCCCCGTACCCGCCTATTGCGTCAGTTTTCCCCGCTATTAGAGGGATGACCCGGCAGTTAGGCAACTCTGGTTGTCAGCCCATGCGGGCTGCGCGACATTGCGGCCATGATTCGATCCACCTCGATCCGAGTTCCGCGCCTGCCGCTTCCCGAAGCGGAGTTCCGTCCGACCTTCAACCGGGAGCGGCGCGCCATGAAACGCGGGATTTTCCCCGTAGCCGGCTGCGACGAGGCGGGCAGGGGACCCCTGGCCGGCCCGGTGGTTGCGGCTGCCGTGATCCTCAATCCCCAGCGCATTCCGCGCGGGCTCAACGATTCCAAGAAGCTCACGCCGGAAGCGCGCGAGACGCTTTATCTGAAAATCTGCGCCAGTGCGGAGGTAGCCGTCGCCTTCGGTTCCACCGAGCGCATCGATCGCGACAACATCCTTCGGGCCTCGCTCTGGGCGCTGGCGCGGGCGGTACAAGCCTTGCCGCTGCGGCCGAAGCTGGTTTTCGTCGACGGCAATCAAAAGATCGACTGCGGCTGCGATTGCGAGACCGTGGTCAGCGGCGACGCCCTGGTGCTCTCCATCGCTGCAGCCTCCATCGTTGCCAAAGTCACCCGCGACCGCCTGATGACGCGGCTGGGCGCCGCCCATCCCGGCTACGGCTTCGAGCGCCATATGGGCTACAGCGTGCCGGAGCATTTCGCAGCCCTCACAAGGCTTGGACCCACCATCCATCACCGCCGGTCATTTGCGCCGGTGGCGGCGGCTTATGGTGATCCGGTTGTCCTCGAAGAGTCGGCTGCGTCACCTTTGGCTCTGTAGCTTCCGCGGGCTGTTCCGGATAATTTGCGGCCCTCTTCACCCGCCGGGCAACGATGCTCTACGTCTCCCTGATCTTTGAATCCCTGCGGGCGCACCCCCGGCTGACGTTCTGGTCCGCCGCGCTGTCACAGGCCACGCTGTGGACCTTGCTGCCCACGCTGTTCTATTCCTCGCCGCCGGGCGAATTGCCGATCGTGCTGGCGGTCGGACACGAGTTCCAGCTCGGCAGCGATCGCGGGCCACCGCTTGCCTTCTGGCTGGCTGAAATAGCCTATCGCCTTAGCGGCAGCATGGCCGGCGTCTATCTGTTGTCGCAGGCCTGCGTGGTCGCCACCCTGATGGGTATCTTCGCGCTCGGCCGATCCACGGTCGGAACCGCGCAGGCGGTGCTGGCGGTGCTGCTGATGATCGGCGTCATCGCAATGTCGGTGCCGACGCCGGAGTTCGGTCCCGCCATCCTCGCCATGCCGATCTGGACGATGGTGCTGCTGCATTTCTGGCGCGCGGTCGGCGAGGGCAGGAGCGAATATTGGATCGCGCTGGCGGTCGGCATGGGACTGCTCCTGCTCACCACCTCGCTGGGCTGGATTTTTTTCATCCTGCTCGCGGCGTTTGCCGCCGCCTCCGTGCACGGGCGTGCCGCCTTCCGCAGTGTCGCCCCCTGGCTCTGCACCTTTGTGGCTATTCTGGTCGCCGCGCCCTATCTGGCCTGGCTGGCGCATGCGGATGATGTCTGGAAGCCGGGACTGGCGCGGCTGTCCGCCATCGACCTAAGCGCCGCGCTCGGGGAATGGCTGCGTATCCTCTGGAATCTGGCGGTAGCGCATGTGGGTGTCGTGCTCTTTGCGGCTCTCGCGAACCCGTGGCGGTTGCCGCGCGGGACGCGGCTGCCCACCGTGAATCGCCCGGCCATGCAGCCGCTGGCCAAATCCATGATCTATTTTTTCGCGCTCGCACCGATGCTGGTTGCGACCGGCGCCGTCGCGCTGCTTGCTCAGCCCTGGTCGCTCGCCACGCTAGGCCCGGTGGTCGTGTGTTCCGGTCTTGTCGTGATGGTGCTGGCCGGAAACCAGATCCCGCTTTACCGGCAACGCTTGCTGAGCATGGCCTGGATCAGCCTGCTGATCGGCCCACCAATAGCGATCGCCGCTGCGCTGTTGCTGCTACCCTGGACGCTCGCGATCGATTTCAGGGTTCTTTACCCCGCCGACGAGATGGGCCGGTTTTTTGCAGAGACTTTCGAGCGACGGACCGGCCGGCCGCTGACCATCGTTGCGGGCGACCCCGAAATAGCGGCGCTGGTCGCACTGGAGCGCCGCACGCGGCCGAGCTTACTGGTGGATACTCCGGTGCGCTCGCGTTGGGTCAGCGTGGCGGATGCGCGGACGAAGGGCGCGGTGGTCGTCTGGCTGGCGACCGACACGCCCGGCACGCCGCCGGCCCAGATCAAAGCAAGCTTTCCCGATCTGGTGGTGGAAGTGCCGCGCGCGTTTGCGCGCTCGGTACAGGGGCGGTTGCCGCTTTTGCGCGTTGGCTGGGCCGTGATCCGCCCGCAGGCGCCCGCGCCGCCGGCTCAGTGATAGCTCTCGCCTTCCGCCACTTTGCCGCGGAACAGCCAGTAGATCAGCGCGGTATAGCCGAGGATGACCGGCAGCAGGATCAGCGTGCCGACCAGCATGAATATCTGGCTCACCGGCGCGGCGGCGGCGTCCCAGACCGTCAGCGTGGGCGGCACCAGATAGGGGAACCAGGAAATCACCAGCCCCATATAGCCGAGCAGGAATAGCCCGATCGCCGAAAGGAAGGGCAGCGCGTCGCTGCCTTTCTGCAATCCGTGCCAGCAGAGATAAGCGGTGAGCGCGGTCACCACCGGCACCGGCCAGAGGAAGAAGATATTCGGCATGGAGAACCAGCGCTGCGCGATGCTCGGCATCAGCAATGGCGTCCACAGGCTGACGATGCCCATGAAGACCAGCACGCCCGCCAGCAGGAGTTGCGCTTGGCGCCTGGCACGTATGGCGACCGGGCCCTCGGTCTTCATGATCAGCCAGGTCGCGCCGAGCAGCGCATAGCCCACCGCCACGCCGAGCGCGCAGATCGCCGCGAACGGCGTCGCCCAATCAAACGCGCCGCCGGCGAAAGCGCCGTTCTCGACCTTCACGCCCTGGATCATGCCGCCGAGCACGAGACCCTGGCAGAGCGCGGCGAGCGTTGAGCCGCCGGCAAAGGCGGCATCCCATTTCGCCTTGCTGCCGGCCAATCCGCGGAATTCAAAAGCCACGCCGCGAAACACCAGCGCCAGCAACATCAGGATGATCGGGATGTAAAAGGCCGGCATGATGATCGCGTAAGCCGGCGGGAAAGCCACCAGCAATCCGCCGCCGCCCAGTACCAGCCAGGTTTCGTTGCCGTCCCAGAATGGCTTGACCGAAGCCATCATCTGGTCGCGCTCGCGGTCGTTGGCCCCGAAGGGAAACAGGATGCCCAGCCCGAGATCGAACCCGTCGAGGATGACATACATGGCGACGGCGGCTCCGATCACGCCAGCCCAGATCACAGGGAGATACCATTCCATGGTCAGCCTCCGCCTTGTGCGGCAGCAAGCGGGCTGCGTGTCGGCATCGGATCATGCGCGCCGCTGGGCAGGCCCCAGGCGATCAGCCGGTTGATGTAATAAATGCCCATCGTGAAGACGATGCCGTAGACGATGACGAAGAGCGCCAGCGTCGCGGCGATGCTGGAGCCGGGCACAGGCGAGATGGCGTCGGCGGTGCGCAATATGCCCTGCACCAGCCAGGGCTGCCGGCCGCTTTCGGTGACAACCCAGCCGGCGATCACCGCGACGAATCCGACCCACCAGGTCTGCGCCACCACGTGCAGGAACCACCGCGTGTCGAACAGCCTCCCACGCCAGAACAGCCAGGCGCCGTAAAACGCGGCTGCGATCATGAAGAAACCAACCGCCAGCATGATGCGGAAGCCGAAGAACACGTTGAGCAGCGGCGGCCGCTCCTGCGGCGGCACACTCTTCAATCCGGGGAACAGTCCGTTCGGATCATGGGTGAGGATCAGCGACGATCCGCGCGGGATGGAAATCTCGAAGTGATTTTTTTCGGCCTTGGCGTCGGGCCAGGCGAAAATATGGAAATCACCCGGCTTCGATCCGTCCCAATGCGCTTCCATCGCCGCCACTTTGATCGGCTGATGCTTCAGCGTGTTCAGGCCGTGCTGGTCGCCGATGAACAATTGCAACGGCGCGAGGATAGCCGCGAGCCCGATGCCCATGCGCAACATGATGCGCGCTTCTTCCGTGTGGCGGCCGCTCAGCAAGTAACGCGCGCCGACTCCGATGACCACGAAAGCGGTGGTGAGATAGGCGGCATTGAGCATATGCGCGAAGCGAAAGGGGAAGCTCGGATTGAAGATGATGTCGAACCAGTTCACCGGAAAAGCGATGCCGCCGCGCATCTCATGCCCGGTCGGCGTGTGCATCCAGCTATTGGCGGCGAGAATCCAGAACGCCGAGGTGGCGGTGCCGACCGCCACCGCGATGGCGGAAAACACATGCAGCCAGCGCGGCACGCGGTCGCCGCCGAACAGCAGGATGCCGAGGAAGGTGGCTTCCAGGAAAAACGCGGTCAGCACCTCGTAGCCGATCAGCGGCCCGATGGTGTTGCCGGTGACGACCGAAAAGCGGCTCCAGTTGGTGCCGAGCTGATAGGACAGCACGATCCCGGAGACGACGCCCATCGCGAAGGACACCGCGAAGATCCGGGTCCAGAAGCGCGCGATGTTGCGGTAGACGTCGCGTCCGGTCTTACCCCACATGATTTCGAGCGTCGCGATATAGGCGGAGAGCCCGATGGTGAAGCTCGGGAAGATGATGTGAAAGGCGATGGTGAAGGCGAACTGCCAGCGCGCGAGCAGGACCGGATCGAAATCCATGGTCGGCCACCTGACTGAGTTACTGCAATGCTCTACAGGGCCTCTTCGATAACGTAAATAGACGGGCAATTGTGGCGGTGAGGTCGACTAAGGACTGCCACGTACTGCGCGCCCGGAGCAACTAGATACCGAGCGCCTTTTTGATCGCCAGAAAATCCCGCCATGCCAGACGCTTCTGCAGCGGGCTGCGCAGCAGAAAGGCAGGGTGGAATGTCGCCATGGCGCGGATCTCGCGCTTGCCGGTGTGATAGCTGAACCAGCGCCCGCGCATCTTGGTGATCCCCTCGCGGATGCCGAGCAGCGTCTGCGCCGAAGGGCCGCCGAGACAAACAAGAATGTCGGGATCAACCAGCTCGATCTGCCGCTGGATGAAGGGCAGGCAGATTTGCGACTCCTGCGGCGTCGGCGTGCGGTTGCCGGGCGGCCGCCATGGGATGATGTTGGCGATATAGACGCTGCTGCGATCGAGGCTGATCGCGCTCAGCATCCGGTCGAGCAGCTTTCCCGAACGTCCGACGAAGGGCAAACCTTCGATGTCTTCGTCGCGGCCGGGCGCTTCACCCACAAACATGATCTTCGCTTGTGGGTTACCGTCAGCAAAGACGAGCTGCGTGGCCGTGCCTTTCAGCGCGCAGCCCTCGAAAACAGCGAGCGCGGCGCGCAGATCTTCCAGGGTGGCGATGCCTTTGACCGCCTCATGCGCGGCTAGGGATGCGGCGTCCGGCGCGAGTGGGGAGACTGAAACAGTGCGATGACTCTCCTGACTCCCTCCCCCACGGGCCTCGGGCTTGCCCGAGTCCCGCATCATAGTGCCCAAGTCGGGCAAGCCCGAATTGGGTCGGGGGAGGGTTGGGGAGGGGGGTAATTTTGATTCAGGCGACGAAGCTAACCCCCCACCCGTCGGGCTTCGCTCGCCTACCTCCCCCGAAAAGGGGGAGGTAGAAAAAGAAGTGTCATCGGCGAAACGGTCCACCGGCTTTTCTCCGACAGGCGCGTCGACCCCCGCCTCGAGATAGAAGGCCAGAAGCTCGCGCGCGGCTTTGTCGGTGTCGGGGTTCATGGCGAAGGTGAACACGGAACCTGATCGTAGTTGCGATTGCGATAAGCCTCAAAATTGGCGGAGCCGATCCGGCCGCGATCGCAGATAAAGGCGCCGCCTTCCCCGCTGGATCTGCGCAGCCAGATCTTATCCTGGAATACCCGGATAGTTTGTATTTCGTAGCCATCCGCCAGCAGGGAGGCCATCGTTCGTGGCGACGGCGCGGCGGCGCCGGCCTGGGCATAGGCTTCATCGACGCAGGCAAGCATGAAAATAAGGGACAGAAGTTTTTTGATCGTCATCGCTGTTGCGGGAACCGGGTTTTAGGATGCCGCATTGTAGCACGCCCGCCGCTTACTGCCCGTCAGTTGTGGCAAACTGGCAAAAGAGAATCAGAGCCGCCCATGGACGCGCAAACGCCGAGCGCCGAAGCATCAGCCGCGGAATTGTCCGCGCGCGAGGCAATGGAGTTCGACGTCGTGATTGTCGGTGCCGGTCCGGCCGGGCTCGCCGCCGCAATCCGGCTGAAGCAGATCAGGCCGGAAATCTCTGTGGTCGTAGTGGAAAAAGGCTCCGAGGTCGGAGCGCATATTCTGTCCGGCGCAGTGCTCGATCCGATCGGGCTTGATCGCCTGCTGCCTGACTGGCGCAAGGAAGACAGCCCGATCAAGACCAACGTTTCCGCCGACCGGTTCTATTGGCTGTCGTCATCCGGCGGATTGCGGCTGCCGAATTTTCTGATGCCGCCGCTGATGGCCAACCACGGCAATTACATCGTCTCGCTCGGCGAGGTTTGCCGCTGGCTGGCGTCGAAGGCGGAGGCCGCGGGCGTCGAAATCTATCCCGGCTTCGCAGCGGCGGAAGTGTTGTATGACGGCAGGGGCGCGGTTGCCGGCATCGCCACCGGCGACATGGGCATCGGCAAGGACGGCCAGCGGAAAGAGAATTTCACCCGCGGCATGGAGCTGCGCGCGAATTACACGCTCTTTGCCGAAGGCGCGCGCGGCAGTCTCACCAAGGAGCTCCTGAATCGCTATGCGCTCGGGGCCGAATGCGAGCCGCAGAAATTCGGCATTGGATTGAAAGAGCTGTGGCAAGTTGCGCCGGAAAAGCATCAGCCCGGCCTGGTGCAGCATTCTTTCGGTTGGCCACTTGATAGCGGCACCGGCGGCGGCTCGTTCCTTTATCACTACGGTGAAAATCTCGTTTCGGTCGGCTTCGTGGTGCATCTCAATTATGAAAATCCCTATCTCTCGCCCTTCGATGAGTTCCAGCGCTTCAAAACGCATCCGTTCATTCGCGATACCTTTGCCGGCGGCAAGCGGCTTTCCTACGGCGCGCGCGCATTAACCGAGGGCGGCTATCAGTCGGTACCAAAACTGACGTTTCCTGGCGGTGCGCTGGTCGGCTGCGCAGCCGGCTTCATGAATGTTCCGCGCATCAAGGGCAGCCACAATGCCATGCTGTCCGGCATGCTTGCGGCGGAGCATGTTGCGCAGGCGCTCTCGGCCGGACGCAGCAATGACGAGCTCGCCGGCTATGAGCAGGCCTGGCGAAAGTCGGAAATCGGAGGCGATCTCTGGAAGGTGCGTAACGCCAAACCGCTGTGGTCAAAATTCGGCACCTTCGCCGGCATCGCGCTCGGCGCGCTGGACATGTGGACCAACACGCTTGGTTTCTCGCTGTTCGGCACACTCGGTCACGGCAAGCCGGATTATGCCTCGCTGAAGCCGGCCTTGGGGTCGCAACCGATCGCCTATCCGAAACCCGACGGCGCGTTGACCTTCGACCGGTTGTCATCGGTATTCCTGTCCAATACCAATCACGAGGAAGGGCAGCCGGCGCACCTCATCGTGCACGACATGACCCTGCAGAAATCATCCGAGCATGATGTCTATGGCGGACCCTCAGCGCGCTATTGCCCGGCCGGTGTGTATGAATGGGTGGAGGAGGGCGGCACGCCGCGCTTTGTTATCAATGCGCAGAATTGCGTCCACTGTAAAACCTGCGACATCAAAGACCCAAACCAGAACATCACCTGGCTGCCGCCAGAAGGGGGCGGGGGGCCCAACTATCCGAATATGTGAGGATAAAAGGTTCCGCCCGGCCACGATGCTGCCATACCGGCGCTTTCATGCTGATTCATGCGACCAGTGGCGGCGTCTTCTTGCAGCCAAGACGCAAAAGGGCCATTCTTGAGTGCGGCCGCCGGGGCCGCATATCTATTTTTTCGCCGGATTCGCCATTCTCCGATGGAGACCATTGCTCCGTGACCGCCTCCACGCTGTTCCGTCGCCTCGTCGGTGCCACGCTCATCGCCTGTGGCCTGCTGCTGCCAAAAGCGGCCTCTGCGCAGACACCGACGCAGCGAGAGGTTTTGCGCCTCGCGCCGCTTGGCGCCTATCTGGCGGCACGTCACGCTGGCGCCGATCGCGATGCCGCGGCGGCAGCCGCCTATTACCGCGCTGCCTTGCGGGCGGACCCGAATAACAAGGAGCTTCTTGACCGCGCTTTCCTCGCGCTGCTGGCAAGCGGCGAAGTCGAGGAATCCGTCAAGCTCGCAGAGAAGATCGTCCAAACCGACGAGACCGACCGCATCGCGCGGCTCGCACTTGGCGTCCGTGCGATCAAGCAGCAGCAATATCAGACCGCGCGGCAGCATCTGGCACGGTTAGTCCGCGGTCCGATCACCGATCTGGCGGCGACTCTGCTCGCGGGCTGGGCTTCTTACGGCACCGATGAGGCCCGTAGCGCGGTCGAGGCTATCGACAAGCTGTCGGGGCCGGATTGGTACGGTCTATTCAAGGACATGCATGCTGGCCTGATTCTCGAACTTTCCGGCAACAAAAAAGAAGCCGGCAAGCGGTTGGAGCTTGCGCACAAGCTCGATCCGAACGACATGCGGCTGGTGGAGGCTTATGCCGGCTGGGCGGGGCGCAACGGCGCCAAGGACACGGCAATCAAGACCATAGAGGCCTATCAGAAGATTGTGCCGCGCCACCCGCTCATTCTGGAAGCCAAGGCGAGGATCAAGCGGGGCGCCAGGCCCGCGCTGATCGTCAATTCGCCGCAGGAAGGCGCGGCGGAAGCACTCTACGGCATGGGCACCTGGATAAGCCGTCGCGGTGGTGAAGACCTCGGCCTCGTCTATCTACAGCTTGCGCTTTATCTGCAGCCCACGCATCCGCTGGCGCTGATCGCGCTGGCCGATCTCTATTCGGCCGTGAAGAAGCCGGAACTCGCGATCAAACTCTATGAACGCGTTCCCGCGAACTCGCCCATGCGGCGCAACGCCAATATCCAGCTCGCCATTGATCTCGACGGTCTCGAGCGCACCGATGAGGCGCGCAAATTGCTGGACAAATTGATCGCGAAAGAGCCGAACGACGTCGAAGCCGTCCTTGCCCTTGGCAATATTCTGCGCGGCCGCAAGAAATATCCGGAATGCGCCGATGTCTATTCCAAAGCCATCGCGACGATTACCAGTGCGCAGAAGTCGGACTGGCTCGTGTATTATTTCCGCGGTATCTGCTTCGAGCGCGCGCGACAGTGGGACCAGGCGGAGGCCGACCTGAAGAAAGCGCTCGAGCTTTTTCCGGAGCAGCCTCAGGTGCTCAACTATCTCGGCTATTCATGGATCGACCAGGGCGTGAACCTGGATGAAGGCATGCGCATGATCCGCCGCGCAGTCGAGCAGCGGCCGGAGGACGGCTACATCATCGACTCGCTCGGCTGGGCTTATTACCGCCTGGGGCAGTATGACGAGGCGGTGAAGCATCTCGAACGCGCCGTCGAGCTCAAGCCGGAAGACCCGACGATCAACGATCACCTCGGCGACGTCTATTGGCGCGTGGGCCGCCTGCACGAAGCCAAGTTCCAATGGTCGCATGCCAAGGATTTGAAGCCCGAACCGGAGGAGCTTCCGAAGATCGAGGAAAAACTGAAAGTCGGGCTTACGGATACTCCTTCTTCCGCGGCGGAGGCGGAAAAAATAAAAAAGTCCCGTAGCGGCGGCTGAGCGCCGCATGGCTTCTTTCACCGCGATCGCTCCCGCCAAGGTCAATCTCACATTGCGCGTCGCGGGCCGCCGCGGTGACGGTTTGCACGAGATCGAAAGTCTCGTCGTCTTCTCCGATATCGCCGATGAATTAAGTCTCGATCCATTGCGGCCGCGCGGGCTCGAACTGCTGGGCCCGCTGCGGGCTGAGTGCGGCCCAGTGCCAGATAATCTCGTGCTGAAAGCTGCCGGCGCGCTGGCCGCGCGCGTGTTCGATTTGAAAATAGGCCACTTTGCTTTGATCAAGCGGATACCGGTGGCGGCTGGGCTTGGTGGCGGCTCAGCGGACGCGGCCGCCGCCTTGCGGCTGCTCGCGCAGGCGAATGGCCTTGGGCCTGATGATCCGCGCTTGCACGAAGCGGCTCGCGTGACCGGTGCCGACGTGCCGGTCTGCCTCGATCCGCGGCCGCGCATCATGCGCGGCACCGGAGAAGTGCTGTCGGCCGTGCTCAAACTGCCGCCGCTCCCATCCGTGCTGGTCCATCCCGGTGTGGCGCTGCCGACCAGGGAAGTTTTTGATGCCTTTGATAAGCTGCGCGCCGAACCGCCGGCGCGGGCAGGGCCGCTATCCTTCAATGCGCGCGACGAACTTTTGGCTTTGTTGCGGGAGGAGCCGAACGATCTCGAGGCTGCCGCGACTTCCTTACAGCCGGTGATTGCCGAGGTGCTTTCCGCGCTGCAAGAGCTCCGGACATGCCGCCTCGCCCGCCTGTCTGGTTCGGGCGCGACCTGTTTTGGTCTATTCGACACACAAGAAGCGGCCGCGTCCGCCGCGCGACAGCTCCGCGCCACTCGTTCGGATTGGTGGATAGAGGAAACGATGCTCGGCTAAGCATGATCCCGCAAAACCTGTCCTCGGACTTGATCCGGGATAGAACCGGTTTCGAATCAGATCCTGCTCGAGCGCAACTCTAGTGCGCCCGGGCGATGCAAAATTCCACCACCTCTTCCAGCGCCTGTTTCATCCGGGAAGCGGGGAACAGCCCCAGCGCATCCTTGGCCATGGCGCCGTAGTGATGCGCACGCTTGATCGTGTCTTCCAAAGCCCGGTGCTTGACCATTAGGCCGATGGCGTTTTCGAGATCGGCGTCGCTGGACTCG
>JAXDOO010000266.1:0-4923 GCA_034668865.1 Alphaproteobacteria bacterium | reverse complement strand
ATTTTGCGACGCATCGCCCTTGAAGGCGAAATATCCGGCGAGCAGGCCCATCACCAGCGAGCCGGTGACGTTGATGGTCAGCGTGCTCCATGGAAACCCGGCGCCGAGCCAGCGCGCCGCGCCGAGATTGACGCCGTGGCGCACCGCCGCCCCGATGCCTCCGCCGAGAAAAACAATCGCATAGCCCATGATCAAAGACCTAGACCAGCCGTGTGAATCTTTTACCTCTCCCAGAAAGGGGGAGGTCGGTTTGCGCAGCAACCGGGTGGGGGGTCGGCCTGTCATACATGGTGATTGGATGACCCTCTCCGAATCCTCCCTTTCAGGGGGAGGAACTGACTATCTCTTGCGCGCTACCTCGACAACCCGCAAATAGTCCGCATGCCGCCTGATCCCACGCCGCTTCTTTCCCGTGTTCCGATGTTACCGGTGCTCACCATCGAGCGCGTCGAGCAGGCGGTGCCGCTCGCGCGAGCACTGGTCGCTGGGGGGCTGCCGCTGATCGAGGTCGCGCTACGGACCGACGCCTCGGCCGAGGCCGCTCGCGCTATTGCGCGCGAGGTGCCGGAGGCCGTGCTCGGTATCGGCACAATCACCCGCATCGCCGACATCCAGCTCGCGCTCGAGATCGATGCGCAATTTCTGGTCACACCGGGCACGCCGCCGGAGCTTGCGGCCGCTTTGGCAAAGGCTCCGGTGCCGGTGGTGCCGGGCTGCGCCACGCCGTCGGAGGCCATGGCGCTTTCCCAGCATGGCTTCCGGGTGCTGAAATTCTTCCCCGCATCCAGCAGCGGCGGCATCGAATTTTTGCGGCAGATCGCCGGCCCGCTGCCGCGGCTGAAATTCGTTCCCTCCGGCGGCGTGGACGAAAAGATCGCTGCCGACTATCTAGCGCAGCCGAACGTGATCGCGGTCAGCGGCACTTGGGTCGTCCCGCGCGAGGCGCTGGAGGCCAGCGATTTTTCTAGGATCACGGCGCTGGCCCGCGCCGCGGCTTCGTTACGGCGGTGACCTCGTGACGCTTGAGACACCACCGCCCGCACCAACTGCCCCTCCGCCGCCGCCGATCATCAAACGCCGCAAGCGCAAGCCGTTCGATTGGTCGACGGCCGCGATCCTGACGATGATGAGCGCGGCGGCAGCAGTGGTCTATTTCCGCGACGGTTCGGAAAAGTTTTTCGAAATTCTCTATCACGACCTTCGCCTGTTCGCGGATGTGCTGTTGAAAGTCGCGGCCGGCTGCCTGCTCGGCGCCTTTCTCGCGCGCCTGATGCCGCGCGAATTGGTGGCGAGATGGATCGGTGCGGAATCCGGATTCGTCGGTCTTCTGGTGGCGACGGTATTGGGCGCGATTCTGCCGGGTGGCCCGGTGACTATCTATCCAGTCGCCAGCGCCCTGCTGGTTATGGGAGCGGACGTCGGTGCGACGGTCGCATTCCTCACGAGCTGGACGCTGATGGGTTATACGCGCGCCCTGGTGTGGGAGATTCCTTTCTTCGGTCCTGAATTCGTCGGCTGGCGGATTCTTCTCTCGACGCCGACGCCGCTGATCGCCGGATTGTTGGCGCGCCACATCATCCGCAATCTCAGACCGCATTGGGAGCAGAAGCCGTGATGATCTATATCGTCGAGGCATTGCTCTGGATTCTGGTCGCGGCACTTGGCCTGGCCTGCGCGGTGCGCGGGCGCATCCTGTTTAACGAGGGGCTTCGCGAAGGCGCGATGGATTTCCTGCGGCTGTTGCCCAAGGTGATGATCGGCGTCATCGGCTCCGGATATATCGCCGCGATCATGCCGCCGGAAATCATCGGCCGCTGGCTCGGACCGGATTCCGGATTTTTCGGCGTGCTCATCGCTGTGATCGGCGGCGCCTTGACGCCGGGAGGTCCGGTCGTCGGCTTTTCCATCAGTGCCGCCGCCCTCAAGAGCGGCGCCGCTAGCCCGCAGGTCATCGCCTATATGACGGCCTGGGCGCTGTTCGCCGTGCAACGTTTCGTGCTGTGGGAATTGCCGACCATGCCGCGCGGGCTCACTTGGACACGGCTGATCGCATCGCTGCCGCTGCCGTTCATTGTGGCGGGTGGCGCGATGCTGCTTGGCCGGCCTTAGGCCGTGTGTCGCTGCGGGCGGCTTGGCGGTCGGCCCGCTTCTCGGCTCGCGCGCGCACCTGCCGCGGCTTGCGTACCGCACTTTCGGCCGAAGCGCGAAGCGGCCTGTGCCACCGACGCTCGGCCATCATGGCTAGTTTCAGCCAGAGCTTGAACGTCATGCGGCGCGGAGCCAGCTCGACAGCCGCCTCCGCAGCTCTCCGGGCTTGCGCAAAGTGCCCGCGCAACAGAAGAGCTTGGCTCAGGCGATACTGACCGCGCGCACTTTCCGGGCGCAGCTGCACGACCTTTCGATAATGATCCTGGGCAAGGCGTGGACTCACCCAAACCAGCAGGCTGCCCCGCAAGGCATCCCATTCGCCCTTCCGGTGCTGCAGGGTGAGATTGATATCGTGGAAAAGCCGCCCGAGGGCACGGATCGTCGTTTCGTTGAATTCAGGAAGCTTTGTTGGTGTCGGTTTTTGCGGAGCACTGCCGTTGTAGATGTCCTGCAGCCACTCGAGGGCGGGCGGCAGCGGCGGCTGCTCGATGCGGGGCAGAAAAAATCGGCGATCCGTTTGGCGCAGCGCATAAACCAATTCTGTCAGCTCATTCTTGATTGAGACGACTGTTTCTTCGCTCCAGCGCGGGTTGGAAGCGGGCCGTGGCTGCGTTCGGCCAAACGCCGGCTCACCTAGGATGGAATTGAGCCATTCGACTTCGGCCAGTGCCGTCGCCTCATGCTTCAGATATTCTTCGGGGTCGATTGAAAATTTTTCGCCTTTTATCTTGGCCACCTCCACATGAAAATTGAAAGCGCGCCCGCGATTGGCACGGCCACCGACAAGATCGGGAATCTCCTTGTTCGCTTCGCTTAGGATCAGAGCGGCTTCGTGCGACATCGATTGATTGGCGCGCACGACATTCAGCTTCTTTGCCAATTCTGGCGATTCGCCGATCGCCACCAGAAAATCCGATATCAGATCGCCGCCGACGAAGCGTTTCGGATCGAAAATGCGGATGTCTACATTTTCGCGTCCAAAAGCCTCGATCCATCTCGATAGGTTGCGCCGATACTTTGGCAGCGGGAATTTCTTATCCGGCACATCGAGAACACCGCCGTTCTTAAGTCGTTGCAGCGAGGCGCTGTTGGCATAATCATAAAGATCGCGCACATAAACGATGATCCGGTAGTCCGCAGCGTAGGGCGCCAACATCTGCTTGAGCCGTTCTATCTCCTGCGGCTTGCGAGGCGACAATCCTTCCCCGGATATGACAAATTTTGGAGAACGATTGCGCGCCAGCGACTTCATGACCGCGTATCGGGCAGAGGCGTTGTAGGCAGCAGCCTTGTCTGGCGTATCCACGTGGCGCCGGATATTGCGGCTGTCCCTGTGAGGTTCGTCAGCAAGCAGCGACATCAAGACCGGGCCGTGATTTGGATCCCCCGAAAGAGAATTGATGCCGTGCCGGAGAAGCTCGCGGCGATTTTCGGACAAGGTATGCTGGATCGATTTGGTGCCGGTCTTATGCACGCCGATGTGTATATAGAACTTCGTACGCATAATTAAACGTGTGCCCTCGTTTCCTTCTTGAAGATATCCGCCAGCATATCAGCAAGCGCGCCGACGGATCGCAACTCGTTGGTCTCTCGTGCGGCGATTCTGCGTCAATGCATCGCCATGTCGTTGCGCGGCATGATGGCCCCGCGATGCCGCACTTTTTCCGCGGCCAGGCGATGCGCGGCAGTCACCGCATTGACCGGATTGTCGCCTGACAGGCGGGCGGCAAGATAGCCGGCATTGAAACTGTCGCCTGCCGCCGTGGTATCCACCGGGACAACTACTTCCGGGACCGGGACCTGCTCGGTCTGGCCGCCTGCGGATACCAGCGCGCTGCTCGGGCCGTTCTTCACCACGATCTCGCTGATACCGAAGGCCTGCATGCGCTCGATCGTCGCCTCCGGGCTGGGATCGCCCCACAGCACCGCTTCATCGTCATAGGTGGGCAGCGCGAGATCAACGCGCTTGAGCGTTTCGGCGAATACCGTGCGGGTGCGGGGCAGGTCGCCTTTCCATCCGCGCGGGCGAAAATTCCCGTCAAAGGCAATCTTCACGCCGTTCTTGCGCGCCAGCTCTACGATCGCGAGGAAGCGGCCCAAGCCGGTGTTGGAATAAAGCGACAACGTGATGCCGGAAAAATATATCAGGCGGGCGGCCATCATCGCTTCGGCAATCTTGCCCCAATCCGCCATCTCGAACAGATCGCGCGCCGGCGAGGCCTCGCGCCAATAGGAAAAGCTGCGCTCGCCCTTGGCGTCAGTCTCGATCACATAAAGCCCGGGCAGGCGGCCCGGAGCGCGCAGCATGAGATCGGTCGCGATCCCTTCGGCCTTCGCCATGGCGACGATGTCGTCGGAATAACGGTCGTCCCCCAGCGCGCTCGCATAGGCGACATCGATGCCGGCGCGGGCGAGATAAACGGCCGTGTTAAAAGTATCGCCGCCGCAGCCGATGCCGAAACGGCCGTCGTTCTGACGTGCCAGTTCGACCATGACTTCGCCAACGGAAATGACGCGCGGAGGCTGCTCACCCATGGGGCCAACATGGCGGCCAGGACCGCGCTTGGCAATTCACCAGCGCCCGCAGTTCCGATGGACAATCGGGTTTTGTTATATTATAACATTCAGTCAAACCCGAGGAATGCCAGTGATAAGCCAGCCCCACCGTCATCCCCATCCCGTAACTGTGTCCGCCTCCATCCTTCGCATGTCGGTGCTGGAGCGGCTAGCCGCAGCCGGCGGCGTCATCGTGCTGATTTGGGCTGCGGTTTTCTG
>JAXDOO010000265.1:0-2837 GCA_034668865.1 Alphaproteobacteria bacterium | reverse complement strand
ATGTCGAACACCCGCACGCCGGCGTTCTGATAGGTCGCGAAGATCAGCTCTGAGCTTACAAAGCTTCCTGGCCGATTTTCGTGAATATTGTGCGGCCCGAAATGCCCTCCCTTGGCGACGTAATCGGCGTCGGCGGGTGCCGGGAAGGTCGCAATGCTCACCGGATTCGACTGCACGCGGTTGTCGAACACCCAGATCGGCTTGACGCCGTCCTCCTGGTGATCAAGGACTGCCTCGTCGAGCACGATCAGCAGATGGCGGTCGGGCAGCGGCAGGCAGTTGTGCGTACCGCCGCCGAACGGGGGCGACCAGTTGCGGTGGACGATCGGCTTCGGGCGACTGCGATCGCTCACGTCGAGCACCACCATGCCGGCGTCGCGCCACGCTGCGTAAGCAGTGTCGCCATGGACAATCGCGTGGTGCAGACCACAGCGACTGTTGGCCGGCCACGTCGGCTGCTCACCGGCCGCGGTGTTCATGCCTGGAATCCAATAGCGGCCGGCCTCGCGCGGATTTGCCGGATCCGCCATGTCGACCGTCATGAAAATGTAATCGGTAAAGCCGTCGAGCAGCGCTGAGACGTAGGCCCAGCGACCACCGACGTACCAGATGCGATGTATGCCACCGCCTTCGACAGTCATGAAGCCGATGCGGCGTGGATCGGCACCGTCAGAAATATCGTAGACCGCAAGCCCCGCTGTCCAGTCGCGCGGCCGCGGCTGCGCCGCGGCGGCAGTTCCCACGACGTTGCCGACTTGATTGCGATAGTACGCCTTCTCATCGGCAAATTCGGCGGCGGCGAACATGTCCTTCGCGTTGATCACCAACAACAGGTCGTCATGCGCCTGCAGGTGGATGTTCCATGTATTGGGCGGTGCGGGAAAATAGTTGACGGCGTGCGGATTCTTTGGATCGCGGACGTCAATGACGCTGAAGCCCTTCGAGAACATGTGGCCGATGTAGGCGAAGCCGCGATGCACCATGATTTGCACGCCGTCTGGGCGACCGCCCTGATCCGAGTGGCCAATGATGCGCATGTTGCGCGCATAATCGGGCTTTGGAAGATCGCTGCGCATTCGGCGAACCCCCCATCACGGCGCGAGAAAATTGGGAACCGCGATCCAGTCCATAATGGCTTTATGGTCCCGCAGCAGCTTGCCCATGCGCTGGTCTTCCTCCGACTTCAACGAGACCCGGAAATAGGTCCCAAGTTTGCGGCCATGCATCATGATCTGCTCTCCGACGGGCTGGCGCTCGGCGTTGTATTCGGCAAGCGCCTCATCGATGTCGTCATGGCGAAGCAGCGCGCCGGCCAGCGCCTGCGCGTCGCCGCCGGCTTTTGACACTCCGAAGCCCATGTGCGGCCGCGCTGACGAGGCGGCATCCCCAACGAGTGCGACCCGGCCGTACACGAGACGCGGCGCTGAGAAATCATAGATGGGTGTGAAGAACGGTCGCTCGATATTGCGCAGACAATCGAGGAATGCTGGCGGCATCGCGGCCTCGGCCTCGGCGCGCATCTGCGCAATCAGGTTCTTGCGGATCAGCGGTGGCGGCACCGAGTATTGATGCTGGTGGCCATTCTCGTCGACGCACATGTCCTTAAGCGTCGGCGCGTCGCCGACGCGATACCAGATGAAATTATAGCGGCGGTGGCCTGGGCGTAGATCGTTGTTGAAGCCGGCAATCGGATAACCAATCACATGCTGGCGCTCCGGCAGAAAGAACGTGAAATACGGAAAGATGCTGCGCAGCGTCTCAGGCGAGAGATCGGCTTCGTTGGGGGCGCCGCGCCAGATGTAATAGCCGGCGTAGATCGGCTGGATGTCGGGGGCGACCTCGGCGCGGACGCTGGAGCGAATGCCGTCTCCGCCGATGAGCAGATCGGCGGTCTCGACGCGTCCCTCGGCGAAATGCACGCGCACACCGCTGCCGTCTTGCGCAACGTGCCGGAAGGTGTGACCAAGATGATAATGTGCGGGCTCGATCGTCTCGCGCAGCAGCCGCTGCAGCCTGTCCCACGACGTAAGGATTTGCGGCAACGCTCGCTCTGCAATCACATTGCCGAGCCGGTCAATACTAATCCGCTTCTCCACCTCAACGCCCAGGGCATCGGTGCCGGCACCGCTCGCTTCCAGTGCCTCGAAGAGTTCTGGATGCGTTGTGATGCCGGCACCGCGGCCGACCAATTCGACTGAGGAGCGCTCGAACACGTCTACGTCCCAGCCGATCTTGCGCAGAAAAGCCGCGGTGAAGAGGCCTGACATCGAGCCGCCGATGATAATGGCTCGCCTTCGCCCCCCTGACCGCCGCGACGCCATTGCGCACTCCCGCATTCTTATTTATCAAACGATTATTACGGTTAGCTCCCACGATGGTCAATGCCTGTCACTCAGCGCAAAGCAGCAACTAGGGCGCGTCAGCGATCCGGACGAAACCCTTCCGAATCGCGCGGACCGAAAGCGCCGCGGCGCACGCGCATGAGTCCAGATGAGCGCGAACGCGAGATCGTCGCGGGCGCGATTGAGTTTTTCGCGGAACGCGGATTCGGCGGTGACACCCGCGAGCTTGCAAAACGCCTCCGCATCACGCAGCCGCTGCTCTACCGCTATTTCCCAAGCAAGCGCTCGCTGATCGAGCGCGTCTATCGGGACGTGTTTCTCGAGCGCTGGAATCCGCAATGGGAGGTGTGGCTGTCTGACCGCTCACAGCCGCTGCAGGATCGACTTGTGCGGTTCTATCAGGACTACACCCGCACTATTATGCATCGCGATTGGATCCGGCTGTTCTTGCTATCGGGCCTGGAGAACGTGGCGATCAATCGCCGCTATCTCAAG
>JAXDOO010000264.1:0-3075 GCA_034668865.1 Alphaproteobacteria bacterium | reverse complement strand
GATACAAGGACCAGCCGGCGGACCTTGCCACCATCGGCGCCGATCTTGCCGTGCGCTACGTGCTGGAAGGAAGCGTGAGGACGCAGGACGGCCTCTTGCGCGTCAACTTCCAGCTTCTCAACGCGGCTACGCTGCTGCCGGTCTGGTCCGACCGGGTCGAGCGCGAGCAGGGCGAGCGTCATGCGGTGCGTGATGAGATCGTGGCGCGCATTGCGCGCGAGCTGCACATCAACATCCTGCCGATCGAAGGCGAGCGTCGCTCGGTGGACCCGTCGGCGGATGCATCGTCATTTCTCGGCTGGGCCGCGATGCATGCAGGCTTCACGACCACCAATATCGACGAATACCGCAAGGCCGAGGCGCGGTTCAAACAGGCGCTCGAGCGCGATCCCCAGAACATGTCCGCATTCATCGGGATGGGAGCATTCCACACCAACGTCGCGGTGCAGCGGCTGGTGCCTGATACCAATGTGCATTTCGACAGGGCGCGCGAGATACTCAACCAGGCCACCCTGCGCGAGCCGCGCAATCCCAATGCGCTTTTCTATCTCGGCCTGCTGCTGCAGGGCACCGGCAAGGTCCGCGAGGCGCTGGACCTGTTCCTGAAGGTGACGGAGCTCAATCCAAGCAATGCCGGAGCCCATGCCCATGTCGGGCACGCGCTGGCCCGTCTCGGCGAGCCGGAAAAGGGGATCGAATATCTCCGCTACGCGATGCGGCTCGGTCCCAAGGATACCAACCTTGCGATATGGCATGAATTCATCGGCAATGCGCAGCTCGAGCTTTCGCGCTACGGCGATGCGATCGAAAGCTTCCAGCGCTCTGCCGCAATGGCGCCGCGCTATCCGCGCCCTTACGCCGGTCTTGCCGCCGCGCATGCGCTCGCGGGCGACAGCGCCAGCGCGCAGGCCGCAATCGAGAAACTCAAAGCGGTGGCGACCACGATTCCGGCCGGCGAACTGCTGCAGCGCATTGCCCGCAACCCGAAGTCCCGGCTCTATGCGGGCTTGAGCCTCGCGCTGGCGCCGGCGCCGGACAGCCGGGAATCGTCGCCGCCGCCGTCGCGCCGCGCCGGCGGCATGGATGTTCCCGCGACGACCGCCGCGGTGTCGAACGCGACGGACGGGATATAGGATTGATAGCTGGCGACGATCACGGTTTCCGGAACGCGAAGAATGCCGTCGGCAGGCGGAACGTGCGCGCAGCCCTGCCGATAGGGAAACGTGGCTCAGCTTGCGGATGAATGGTCGAAGCTGGCGGAGGCGAGCGAACAGCAACGCGCCTGGCGACTAAAGAAAAAGGCCCGGCCAGTTTCCCGGCGCGGGCCAGTTGTTCCCGAATGGTGCTGCATCGCAAAACGGGTTTCCAGGAAATCAGGTTCGCTACCGGATAGACGACGGCTTTGAGCCGCTCTAAAATCTCAGCGCTGTCAAATCGCCAAGCTTACGTCGTCGGCACCGACGATCATTTCCTGACTTTCGAAGTGTCAATTGGCGAAATAACAGCGAAGAAGTCGGCCAAGAGGCAAAGACGCGATGAAAGAAAGCACGTTGGCAAAAATTACCGCCTCTGTCGCCGCGGCACGAGGGATGGCGCAGAAGGCATTAGCGGCGAGCCCAAATCCTGATTGGACCGAGTACGAGATCCGCTCAATCGACGAGTGGATCGCCCTTCAGGAGGTCAAATTAGATCGCCCTGAAGCTATCCGACGGCTTGTAGAGCTTGGGCTGAAGGTGAGTTCGAAATAGGTGGCGCTAACAGCAGCAGGAAATGCGCGCCTGAAGATGACGCGCTGCTGCGATCGAAATCACCTGGCGACGGCAGGACATGCCTTGATCATTACGGCCTCGCCGTTGTTGTAATGGCAGTTGCCCACGCCGACGCCGGTATTGGCTGGGGCTGACGGGACCTTCCGATTCACGGTCGAACGCCAGACGGGCACTGCGGAAACAGGCAGGAGTCGGCGAGCAATGTCCAGCCCGGCCTCGCGCTTCCGCCTACCATCTGACCGATTAGAAACTCTATTCATCTCACCATTCGTTTTTGGCGGTCCTGTCGAGATAAGCCAGTCCGGAGCATACTAGTCCTTCCGCATCGCTTTGATTGTTCTCCCACTTCCTTTGCAAATGACGCTCCAGCAGGCAGCGACGGCTATCTGCGGCGTCAACATCATGATGAGTCGCAAGGTAGACGGTCCACGTCGTGGCCACTGCCTTCTGTATCGCGGGTTCATCGACCATGCTCAAGCTTCCACACGGTGGGATCGTTCGATTACAACTCATGCAGTCTGCGAAAGTTTCATGTTTTTCCCGAATTCGGCCTGGTCACGCTTGCATCGAAGCGCATTTATTCGTTCATCCACATGAACGCTCATGATCGGGAACTTTCGGCAATTCAGGCTGTTCTCTCGGCGGTCTTAACCAATGGAGGAAGCCTATGAAGAAGATTTTGATTTCGGGTGCCGTTGCTGCGTTTGCCGTCACGTCAGCCTTTGCGCAAACGGCGACCGTCTCGGAATACTACGTAGTACGCGATGCGACGACGAAGAAATGCACCATCGTTGACAAGAAGCCGACCACTACCACCACAACTGTCGTCGATAACGGTGTGTTCAAAACCAAGACCGAAGCCGAAACCGGCATGAAGACGATGAAGGTTTGCACGGAGAACTAAGAGTTCAAGCGTCGAACCGCCCGCCGCAATACGTCATTGCGGCGGGCATTTTTTTGCCAACAGCTGCGGGAACAACCGGCAGGACACCCGTGACCCCGAAGAAGCGGCCGGACTCGTCTAAATTTTAATGAGCCGGAAACTTATTTCCTGAGCCGTGCGTTCGCTTGTCATATAATTTCGGAGAACGGCCATGGTCTCAAGCGCGCGGGTCTTTTTCGCAGGGGTTGGCACCACCTTTGCCATCCTCGCCGTCGGCTTTGGTGGCGGTATTATGCTTGCCAAATCCGCGCTCCAAGACCAGCCAGCGCAGACGCGCGCCAGTGCGGAGGCGCCTCCTCCCGCGCGGGTGATCCTGGCCGCTACGGCGGCGGCTGCGGTCCGGCCGCCCGAGCCAGCTATTGC
>JAXDOO010000263.1:0-5231 GCA_034668865.1 Alphaproteobacteria bacterium | reverse complement strand
ACGGAATCGAGCGGTGCGTTCTGGCAGCTGCTGCGCGACATCACGGGTCTTTGGCCCACCGACCGCGCCATCCGCATCTTACAAATCGGCTATGGCCCGTTGACGCATGCTCTGACTGAGCAGGCGGAATCCCGCAATCTCCAGCTCACGCTACTGGAGCCGGAGCGGCGCCGCTTCGAGCGCGCCGAGCTGCGGCTGCCGCGGAATGGTGATGTGACTCTGTTGAATGCCGAGCAAAAGGACAAGCTCGCGACCTACGATCTGGTCGTTTCGGTTGAGGGGATCCATCGTCTGCCGGACGGCCTTGGGCTTGCCGATCTGAAGGGCATGCTGGCTGCCGGCGGCCTATTGGTAGGCATCGAGTCGCGACCTTCGCTATTCAAGGACTTAGTATTCGGCCTTGATCCTAAATGGTTCCTGACCGGCAACTCGGATTATCCGATTGAGTCTTTGCACACGCCGGATCAATGGACACTCGCCTTCGAGCAGGCCGGCTTCGACTATTCTGAGGCACGGCCGATCCAGTACGGATCGGATTCGGCTTCGCTGATCGTCGGCGAGGTGCGCCGCCACACCGGCAACGGTCATGATACCGACGCGGCGAAGCGGATGCAGTCGGCACTCGTGGTCGCGCCGTCCGCCGATTCCTTGCTGTCCGAGAAGATCGGCGCGGCCCTGCAGGATCACGGCAGCCTGTCGACGATCGTGGGCCTGGCGGATTTCCCGGCCGCGACGCCGAAAATCGTTATGCTGATGCCGCCGCAGGCAGGCGAGCATCAAGATCCCGCCGCCGCGCTCACCCGCCGCTGCATGGAGATCAAGAGCTGCGCCGAAAAGATCGGCGCGGGGCAGACCACTTTGTGGCTCGTGTTCTGCGGCGCCATCGGCGGCAATACGTCCGAAGTGCGTCCCGTGGAAACCGGCGCCTGGGCCTTCTCGCGCGTGTTGGCGAACGAGTTCCAGAAGCTCGACGTGCGGCGCATCGACATCGCGCCCGGTGTTGCGCCCGATCTGGCCGCCCAGCAGATCTGCAACATCATCCTGTCCGGTACCGCGGAAACTGAAATCCGCATTGACGGTTCGGTCCTCCGCGTGGTGCGAGTTGCGCCTCTGCAGCGACTTCGCCAGAACGCCGGATCAGCGGCCGCTCCAGCTGCGCGGTTGCAACGGCAGGCGAGCGGGGGGCACCGGGTGGCTTGGACGCCGCTCGAGCGCACGCGCCCTGGCCTCGGCGAAGTTGAGGTCATGGTTGAGGCAACTGGCCTCAATTTCCGCGACTTGATGTGGAGCCTGGGCATGCTCCCGGACGACATGCTGGAGGATGGCTTCAGCGGTCCTACGCTCGGTCTCGAATGTGCCGGTCGCGTTTCCCAGGTTGGGCCCTCGGTCAAGGATCTGGAGGTCGGAGACCGCGTCGTGACTTTCGCGGCATCAGCCTTCTCTACTCACGTCATCGTGCCCGCGACGCAAGCTGCCAAGCTTCCGGCCGAAATGGCGTTTGAAAGCGCCGCGACCATTCCAGTCGCTTTCCTCACCGCCTATTACTCGCTCGTTTCACTCGCGCAGCTAAAGCGAGGCGAGTGGGTGCTAATCCACGGCGGCGCGGGTGCCGTCGGAATGGCCGCAATCCAGATCGCGCTGGCGCGCGGCGCCAAGGTGATTGCGACTGCCGGCTCACGTGCGAAGCGGGGCCTGGTACGCTCGCTTGGCGTCCGCCACGTGCTTGATTCCCGCTCGACAGCCTTTGTCGAAGAAATCCGGGCACTTACGGGGGCGGGCGTCGATGTCGTGCTCAACAGCCTGGCCGGCGAGGCAATGGAACGCTCGATCGCCTGCCTACGTCCCTTTGGTCGCTTCGTCGAACTCGGCAAGCGCGATTATGTGACGAATACTCATATCGGCCTGCGGCCTTTCCGGAAAAATTTGAGCTATTTCGGGGTTGACGTCGATCAGCTGATGATTGGGCGCAAAGCGTTGGCCGAACGCGTTTACAAAGAGATGATGCGTCATTTCAACGAAGGCACTTATACGCCGCTGCCCTACAGCGTGTTTGAGGCGGGCGCCGTGGCGGAAGCTTTCCAGCTCATGCAATATTCCCACCATATTGGAAAGATCGTGGTGCGGCCACCGCGGGCCGGCGTTGTGCGGGCCGCAAACAAGCCGCTCTCGATCAGCGCGCAGGGCACCCACGTGATCACCGGCGCTTTCGGCGGCTTCGGCCTCGAGACGGCCAAATGGCTGGTCGACCGTGGCGCGCGTCACCTGGTGATGGTCGGCCGCAAGGGTGCAGCAGATCCGAATTCCAAAGAAGTGCTGCAACGGTTTGCGAAGCTGGGCGTGAAAGTACTCGCCGAGCCCTGCGACGTCTCTGATTTGCGCTCGGTAGAGAGGCTGTTCGAAAAAATCCATGCAACAATGCCGCCGATCGTAGGCGTCATGCATGCGGCAATGGTGCTCGACGACGTCGTGATCACCAGTCTGGATGAGGAGCGATTCGCCCGCGTGTTTGCGCCGAAAGTCACGGGCGCGGAAAACCTCGACCTGGTCACCCGTGGTCTGCGGCTCGATTATTTCGTGTTGTTCTCCTCGGTCACCACGCTCATGGGAAACCCGGGTCAAGGCAATTACGTCGCCGCCAATGCCTATATGGAAGGCCTGGCGCGCCGCCGCCGCCGCGAAGGATTGCCGGCTCTCGCCATCGGCTGGGGCCCCATCACCGACGTGGGCGTCGTGGCACGAAACGAGCGCCTGCAAAGCAACCTGCAGAAGCTAACCGGTGTTTCCGGCCTGAAGGCGCGCGAAGCGCTCGATCTGATGGGCCAGGCGCTACAGCAACCATCTGACGTTGCCGAGCTCGCGGTCATGACCATCTCGCCGAGCGAAGGCGCATTCAATGTGGATCGCCTCGCCATCCTGAAGTCGCCCACCTACGCCGCAATGGTCCGCTCGGATCGCGATCACGGCAAAAGCGAAGCCGGTAGGATCGATCTGCGTGCGCTGGCCAAGACGGAAAGTATCGATTCCCTGCGGCGGAAGGTTTCCGACGTTATCGTCACGCAACTCGCGCGCGTTCTGCACTCGCGCGAGGAGGACATCAGCCGCGTGCGGACGCTGGGTGAAATCGGCTTGGATTCGCTGATGGCTATCGAACTGGTGATGAATCTGGAGGAATGCTTCGGCTTCCACTTCTCGCTTGCCGGCTCCGCGGGACAGCTCACAATTCCGGGTGTGGTCGACGAGATCCTGGGTCAGCTCGACGTCACCCATGCCGCAGACGATGTTGCGCTCACGACACTTGCCGAGCAGCATATGCCTAAGGTCGAGCCCAGCCAAATCAAGGCGTTCAAGGGCATGATGACCGACGATGCACAAAAGGTGAAGAGGCTGCTCTCTTGAGCAAGAATTCACCTCTCGCCGAAGAGGCACGCGAGCGGCTGCTTTCTCGCGTCGATACCATGCGCAAGTCGACCCCGTCCCAGTCGTCGAAAACGGCGACGACAGTTGGGGTGGACAAGCGCTTTACTGATTTTTCCACGCTGCCAGGCTATGACGAGCTTCGTCTGCAGCGCTCGATCGCCGACAAGTTCGGTTTGGAGAATCCTTACTTCCGTATGCACGACGCCCGCGCCGGGGCGGTGACCGAGATCGGGGGAAAGCCTTTCATTAATTTCTCCTGCTACGATTATCTCGGCCTGAACGGTCATCCCGAGGTCGTTGAGGCCGCCAAGGCGGCGATGGACCGCTACGGCATATCCTGCTCCGCCAGCCGCATCGTGGCAGGCGAGCGCATTGCGCATCGCGAGTTGGAGCGCGCGCTGGCCGAACACTATGGCGTCGACGACGCCGTCGTTTTCGTCAGCGGCTACGGTACCAATGTCAGTGTCATTGCCAGCCTCGCCGGCGCCAAGGATCTGGTCGTCTGCGATGCCGTGGTCCACAACAGCGCGGTCGTCGGCAGCGTGCTTTCCGGGGCGTCGCGCCGCAGCTTCGCCCATAACGATCTCGACAATCTTGAGCAGATACTGGCGGCTAACCGCAGCAAATACGAACGTGCAGTGATCGTGGTCGAGGGGCTCTACAGCATGGACGGGGACTATCCCGACTTGCCTCGGCTGATTGACATTAAGACACGTTATCAAGCCTGGCTGATGGTAGACGAAGCTCACGCGCTAGGCGTTCTTGGCAAGCGTGGCTATGGTGTTGCCGAGCATTTCGGCATCGATCCGGGGCAAGTCGACGTCTGGATGGGCACCATGTCCAAGACGCTTGCCGGTTGCGGCGGCTATATCGCGGGCTCGAGCGCTCTCATCGACTATCTGAAATGTCTCTCCAATGGCTTCGTCTACAGCGTCGGCATTCCGCCGCTGCTAGCGGCCAGCGTTGCCAAGTCTCTGGAAATCATGCACCGGGAGCCGGAACGCGTGGCGGCGTTGCAGCGAAACGGCGCTTATTTCTATACATCCGCCAAGGAGAAGGGTCTCGATACCGGCAACGGCTGCGGCACGGCCGTCTCGCCGATCGTGGTCGGGGATTCGGTTTCCGCCGTCATTCTGTCGCAGCAACTATTTCGGCGCGGCATCAATGTGCAGCCGGTGCTCTATCCCGCCGTGCCGGCAAAGTCCTCGCGCCTGCGGTTCTTTCTCACCGCGATGCATACTGAAGAGCAGATCAAAGCCGCGATCGACGCTACGGCCGATGAACTGGCCAAGATCCCCGCAAGCATGCGCTCCCTCAAATTTCCGGGCTACGCCTGACGGACGGCGCAGCCGCCGCAAGGCATCATGCCGCAACGTATTATCATCACCGGGGCATCGAGCGGCATCGGCAATGCGCTCGCGCTGCGCTATGCGCGCCAAGGAGCCCGCCTCGGCTTGCTCGGCAGGCACAAGGAGCGGCTTGAAGGCGTTGCCAAGGAATGCCGCGCGCTTGGCGCCGAGGTTGCTACCGCCGCCATCGACATCCGTCACCGCACGGAAATCATGCAGTGGATCAATGATTTCGACCGCGTGGTACCGGTCGATCTCGTCATTGCCAACGCCGGGGTGATGGAAGGCACGCCGCCGGGCGGGCAGATCGAATCGCCTGATGCCGCTTACGCCTTGATGGAAACCAACGTGCTGGGTCTGCTCAATACCGTGCAGCCGCTGCTGCCGGCGATGATGGCGCGCGGCCGCGGACAGATCGCCTTGATCAGTTCGATCGCAGGCTTCGTCCCGCTCGCGGATTCACCC
>JAXDOO010000262.1:0-5029 GCA_034668865.1 Alphaproteobacteria bacterium | reverse complement strand
CGCTGGATGCCGACGAAGCCGCCGGTGACGCGCACCGCGTACACCTGCCGCACGCGGAAATTTTCAGCGCGGTCGAGCCGGGCCATGCAATGCTGCTGGATGACGGCAAGGTGCGCCTGCAGGTGCGCGAGGTCACCAACACCAGCATCACCACCAGCGTGGAAGTCGGAGGCAAGCTCTCCGATCGCAAGGGAGTCAGCTTGCCCGACGCGACCTTGCCTTTCTCCGCGCTAGCGCCGAAGGACCGTTCCGATCTCGATGCCGCGCTCGACGCCGGCATCGATTGGCTCGCGCTGTCTTTTATCCAACGGCCGGAGGACATCGCCGAAGCCAAGAAGCTCACGCGCGGGCGCGCCTCCGTGATGGCCAAGGTCGAGAAGCCGCAAGCGATGAACCGGCTCGGCGAAATTCTTGAACTCGCGGACGCAGTGATGGTGGCGCGCGGGGATCTTGGCGTCGAGCTGCCGCTGGAAAAGGTGCCGGGGTCGCAGAAGAAGATGACTCGGATGGCGCGGCGCGTCGGCAAGCCGGTGGTGGTCGCCACCCAGATGCTGGAGTCGATGATCAACAGCCCAGTGCCGACCCGCGCCGAGGTTTCGGACGTCGCGACCGCGATCTACGAAGGAACCGATGCGGTGATGCTGTCCGCCGAATCCGCCGCCGGTCAATATCCGGTCGAGGCTGTCGCGATGATGAACCGCATCGCCGAGGAAGTCGAAAGTGACGAATTCTATCGGTCGATCATCGACGCGCAGCACACCGCGCCGGAAGCAACCGGCGCCGACGCCATCGCCGATGCCGCGCGGCAGATCGCCAGCACCCTGGAACTGTCCGCGCTGGTGTGTTGGACGTCGTCCGGCGCAACCGGCTTGCGCGTTGCACGCGAGCGCCCGAAGCCGCCGATCGTGGCGATCTCGCCCAATATTTCCACTGGCCGGCGGCTATCGCTGGTCTGGGGCATCCATTGCGTGGTGGCGCAGGATGCGCGCGACCAGGACGACATGGTGGGCCGCGCCTGCCGTATTGCGTTTCGGGAAGGTTTTGCCAAATCCGGCCAACGCGTCATCATCGTCGCCGGCGTGCCGCTGGGAACGCCGGGCGCCACCAACATGCTGCGCATTGCCTTCGTCGGCTCCGAGAGCGAGACCGAAGTCTAGCGCCTGGGAACGGCATTTGCCTTGGGCGCCACATCGGCGAATTCGGCGACAGCTTCAACCACGCGGTCCGGCGCCGCATAATGCGGCATGTGCCCAACCCCCTGCAGCAACACCAGCCGCGCCCGCGGCAAGGCCGCTGCGAGCGGCCGCGCATGCACATTCGGAGGCACGACCATATCGGCGGTGCCGGCGATAATGATAGTCGGGACAGCGAGGCCGCGATAACGCTCAGCCTGTTTGGCGACGAAAGCCTTTAGTCCGGCGACTTCCCGGGCATTGGCGAGAAATTCGCCTGGCCGCAGGGCCAGCCGCGTGGAAGCGCGCGAGAGGTAATCCGGCGGGGACTCATTTGGCCAAAAGACGAGCTGCACCGCGGAGGAAGTCAGCAGCAGTCCGGCCGGCAGCGCGAAAAGATGCGCAAATGCCGGCCCGATAATCGGCATAGCGCCGAGCTGGTAATACCAGGAGATGCCGCCGACCCAAGGGTAGGCCACCGGCGCCAGCAGGATCAGGCCCGCGAGGTCCTGCGGATAGTCGAGGGCATAGGCTGCGGCCAGCGTGCCGCCCCAGGAATGGCCCACGAGCACGAAGGAGGTGACGCCCAGCCGCTGCAGGGCCTCACGCAGCAGCGCCGCCTGACCGCTCGGTGAGGCGGCGTCCGGGCCGCTGCCGGGCTTGCTCCAGCCATGCCCCGGCCGGTCGATCAGCAGCAGGCGGTGGGTTTGCGACAGCCGCTCGCCCAAGGCGTTCTCCTGGTCACGCAGATTGGCCCCTGCCCCATGGACGAGAACGATCACCGGTTGGTCCGGTGCGCCACCCGGCGGACTTTTCTCCACCACATGCAGGATGCCGCCGGTCACGGCGATGAAGCGCCCGGCGGCAGGATTGGCCCGTTCGATGACGCCGGTACCGATGCTTGAGGCCGCGGCGGAGAGACCCAGGAATGCCGCCACCAGGGCCGCGGAAAGAATCAGGCGGCTTTGGGAAATTGCGCGGCGCCCCCACATTGACAGTTCGTCTCCGCGCTTTCACAACAGCGCCCAGAAGCGCAGAAGCCATATATTCAGGAGAATGCCATGACCATCAGGCCCTTACATGACAATGTCGTGGTTGAACCCACCGTCTCGAAAAAGGCGGTGACCAAAGGTGGGATCCTTCTTCCCGACACCGCGCAGGAAAAGCCGTTGGAAGGCAAGGTAGTCGCCGTTGGCACCGGCCATCGCGGCAAAAACGGCAAGCTGGTGCAGCTCTCTGTCAAGGCCGGCGACCGGGTGGTCTATGCCAAGTGGTCGGGCTCCGAGGTGAAGGTCGCGCAGAAGGATTACATCATCCTCAAGGAGAGCGACATTCTCGGCGTGGTGGAAGGCGACGGCAAGGTTTCAATACGCGCCAAGAGCGAGGCCGCGGGAACGACGGCTGCGTGGTCCGCACATGACCACGACCATGTGCACGATAGCGGCTGCTGCGACGACTGATCAGGGCCTGAGGCGGGTTACCCGAATTCAGGACGAGTGAACGGCCCACCCGTCAGATGTCGCGGCCCTCGACTTTCTCGGAGAGCGTCTTCACCAGATCGGGGACGCGCTTCATGTGCGGATCGAGCTCCAGCGCGCGGCGGTAGACTTCCAGCGCGCGGCGATCATCGCCGAATTCCTGCATGATCACGCCGATGCCGAACAGCGCCCCGAAGTGGCGCGGCTCGCGCTTCAGCACCTGCGCCAGATCAGCCAGCGCGCGGGTGTAATCCTTTTTCATGTAATGGACGGTCGCGCGCTGGTTCCAGCCTTCGACATATTCCGGCTTGAACTCGACGACGCCGTCGAGCAGTTGGATCGCCAGATCCAAATCCTTGCTTTCGATCGCCGACCTGACACGGCTGATGAGCAGATTGGTGGTGTCGCCGCCGGATCCCAGCCACACGCCCCAGATGCGGTCGGCAATGGCCTTCGCACTGTCTTCGTCTGGCGCAACTTTCAGCGCGCCGAACAGGAAGTCGAGATTTTGCAGGCGGTCATTGCGCGGCGGACGGGATGAGTTGGACGGCGGCTCCATCCACCCGTCGGCCTGCGCAAAGGCGCAGACCGGCGCCATGAACGCCACAGCGACGCTGGCCGCAAGAACGAGGCTGGGGATTCGCGTTCGCATGGTTCAAATGTAGAACGTTGCAGGGCGGCTGAAAAGCCGCCCTTTCGGTCAAAGCGCCGTGAAAAGCCCGGGCCGGCGCGGCGCTCAAGCCCGCGCCAGCGCCCAGCGCTGGCGGATCATCTCGATCAGCGGCGGCGCAAACACCGCGATCAGCGCGATGAAAAGCAGGACTGCCGCGATTGGCCGGTTCAGGAAGATCATGCCACTGCCGTGCGAGAGCGTCAGCGACTGCCGCAGCGTGTTCTCGAATAACGGGCCGAGAACCAGGCCGAGAACCACAGGCGCTGCCGGCCAGTCATAGCGCTTCATCAGCCAGCCGACGACGCCAAAGCCCAGCATCACCCAGGCATCCTCGACGTTGTTGGCTTGCGAGATCACGCCGGTGACGCAGATCGCCAGGATCGGCGGATAGATCCAGCTGTAGCGGATCTGCAGCAGGCGGGCGAACAGGCCGGCAAGCGGCAGATTCATGATCAGCAGCAGGAGATTGCCGATATACATGCTGGCGATCACCGCCCAGACCAGGCTGGCATTGGTGGTGAACATTTCCGGCCCGGGCCGCAGGCCGAACATGATCAAAGCGCCGAGCATGACCGCCGTGGTGCCGGAACCCGGCACGCCAAGCGCGAACATCGGCACCATCGCGCCGGCGGAAGCGGCGTTGTTGGCTGACTCCGGTCCGGCCACGCCTTCGATGGCCCCGCGGCCAAAGCGGGATGGATCCTTCGCAACTTTTTTCTCCACGATGTAGGAAACGAACGAGGCGATGGTCGCGCCTGCGGCCGGCAAAACGCCAATGATGAAACCGATGCCGGTACCCCGCAGGATCGCTTTCCAGGCGTGGCCCCATTCTTCGCGGTTGGGCACCACGCGGCCGACATTGAGGATCGGATCGGCTTTTGACGTATAGCAACTGGCCAGCACCTCGCCGATGCCGAACAGCGCCACGGTCAGGATGATGAAATCAACGCCGTCAAGCAGCCAGGATTGCCCGAAGTAAAAGCGCGGCACGCCGACCTGCGGATCGATGCCGATGGTGCCAAGCAAAAGACCGGCGACGCCGGCGGCGAGGCCTTTCAGCACCGAGCCGCCGACGGCGGCCAGCGCGGTGAGACCGAGCAACACCAGCATGCAGTATTCCGGCGGGCCGAAGGCGAGCGCGACATTCGCAAGCGCCGGCGCCAGCAGCATCAGGCCAACGGTGCCGAAGGTGCCGGCGATGAATGAGCCGATCGCGGCAATGCCGAGCGCCACGCCGCCGCGGCCCTGGGTCGCCATCTTGTAGCCGTCGATGCTGGTCATCACCGATGACGACTCGCCCGGCACGTTGATCAGCACCGAGGTTAGCGTGCCGCCATATTGCGCGCCGTAATACAGCCCCGCGAACATGATGATCGCGCCGGTCGGGCTCGCGCCATAAGTCAGCGGCAGCAAGAGTGCGATCGCGGCGGAGGGTCCAATGCCGGGCAGCACGCCGATGATCTGGCCGAGCAACACCCCGGCAAAACACATCAGCAGATTTATCGGCGTCGCCGCCGTCACAAATCCCTGCATCAGGTCGGCCAGCGGTCCCATAGATCAGATCCCCAGCGGCCCGATCGGCAAGGCGACTTTCAGCCAGGTACGGAAGACCAAGAACAACACCGCGGTCGTTCCGCCTGCCACCAGTACCGAAGGAATTATGGGACGGTGCTCAATCATCGTGAACATGAACAGCAGCATCAGGA
>JAXDOO010000261.1:0-7657 GCA_034668865.1 Alphaproteobacteria bacterium | reverse complement strand
ACTACCGCATCCACCGCGTCCCGCACCGCTGTATCGAAAGCCTGTGTTGCGGTCTTGCAGTCGGCCATCATCGCCGACAGCGCATCGGGCCGCGGCAAACTTCCGACATGCGTGGTCAGGATTCGGTTGGCGCGTTCGTCCAAACCCATGCTGCTGTCTTCCTAGTCCGTTTCAATCAGCGTGACGATCTGGCGGGCGACCCTTTCCGGCACCTCCAGCGGCGTCAGATGCCGGGCGTTCTCGATCACCTCGAGGCGCGATCCGGCAATGCCCGCCTCCAGCATGTGCGCCATCGCCACCGGCGTCGCATAATCCTCCGATCCGACCAGGATGGCGCAGGGCATCCGGAAGTTTTTCAGAGCATCGCGTTTGTCAGCCGCTCCCAGCATCCGGCAGGTCTCGGCGTAACAGCGCACGTCATTGGCCAGGAACACCGCGATGGCGCGGTCGACGATGTCGGGATTTTTCTCGCGAAAACTGTCGCTGAACCACCGCGTCTTTTGAAACCCGACGAGAGATTTCATGCCGTCATCGAATGCCTTTTGCGCGCGCTCCGCCCACTGGGCGGGAGCCTCCGGTCCATACCAGCAGGTCGTATCGAAGAGCCCGAGACCTTGCACCCGATCCGGATAGGCCGCGGCGAATGCAATGGCCACAGTGCCGCCCATCGAGGCGCCGCACACCGTGGCCGAGCGCCAGCCGACATGGTCGAGCAGACCAGCGAGATCCTCGGCAAACAGTTCGACCGTGTAGCGGCCATCAGGCCTATCCGACCGGCCGTGCCCTCTACAGTCGTAGACCAGCACGTCGGCATGGTCCTTCAGCAGCGGCGTAACGCGGTCCCAAAAGCTTGCGTCCATGGCGAGAGAGTGGATCAGGACAACACGGCCTTTGCCGTTCCCCTTGCTCAGCCGATAGGTGAGCCGGGTTCCGTCCCGAACCGGAACGTACGCACTATCATTTGCGCTCTCAGCCATTTTTTTGACCGTGCCTTGGCTTTGCGATCGGCGTCGATAAAAGCGCTGCCGAACGTCGCACGAACTGGGTTCTCATTTTTGCTTGGTCGTGCCTTTGCCTGCGCCTTTTTCAATGTTGCGAACCGGGGTCTCCGGCTTCATGCCGCCCTGGCGACGCGCAAACGTGTTTTCCCCGTTCGCTCGCCAGTCGCCTTTGGTCGCCGCATCGGCGAAGTGGCCCCAGAGATCGCTCCAGTCCCCGAGCGAATATCCATGCCACGGCGGCTGCGGCGACAGCGAAGGCAACCCAAGCTCCTCCCAGATCTCTTTGGCGCGCAGCATGTAAGGCTCAGCCGGAAGCGCGAGCGGCGGCATGGCATGCTTCAGGGTCGCATCGATCAACAGCGTGCCATCCGGATTGCGCGGACCTGATTTTGGTCCATGTCCCTCCGACCGGTAAGGGATCACGACGAGGTCGTCGACCATGTTGGCGCGATACGCCATGGACCAGAACACGGCGTCTGCGTTGCGCGCGTCGATATCGTCCGAAACAGCAATAACGATCTTGCCGCATTGAGCCTGCAAGGTGGCAGCCCCTTGCAGGCCCCGCCACACCTCGCTCTGCGGCGCCGTCCTGTCGAATTGAAGGAAGATCACCGGCCGCACATTGGTGAGCGCTTCATGCATCACGACCTTCTTGATGCCCTTCACGTTGAGCACGGACTTCAGATGATCGAGGAAGAGCGGCTCATAGGCGACGCGCTTGAGCACGCTCGATTCGCTCGGGGTCACTTGGCTGATGATGGAAACGAGAACGGGTTTGTTCTTGCGCGTGATCGCCGTCACCCGCATCGACATGTTGAAGTCTTCCAGCGCGACATGACCATGGCTCTCGCCGAAAGGCCCTTCCGGCTCGAGCAGCTCGGTATCGATCAACCCCTCGATGATAATCTCCGCATCGGCAGGGACCTCAAGGTCGACGGTTTTGCAGCGGGTGATGCGCACCGCCTCGCCAATGAGTCCGCCCGCGACGCTGAGTTCATCCTGATCGATCGGAAGTTTCTGCGGCCCGGTAAAGAGCACCGCGGGAGCGCAGCCGACCACAATGGCGCAGGGCATCGGCTCACCGCGTTTCTGATATTTGAGCCAATGCAGATAGCCGCCGGCGCCGCTCAGGCGGCTTGCCATGCGGACGCCGAGACGGTCTTGCGCCTTGAGCCCGGCGCGGTAAGTCCCAAGATTCCGGATTCCACTGTCGGGATCACGGGTGACGCATAAAGTAGCCGTCAGATAAGGCGCCGCATCGAAGCCGGGCGTCGATATCGGTACCGGCAGCGCCGCCAGTCCGCCGCCCGGCGCGCGCAGCGCATCGCCGGTTATCACAACCTCCTGGCAGGGAGCATTCTCGACCAGCACCGGCTCGATCGGGTTGGCCATGGCGCGAACCCAAACATCGCCGATATCCTCCACCTTCACGCCAAGGCCGGCCGCATAGATTTCGGCGGATGCTGCCAGCACGCCGGCTGCGACCGGAATATCGTAACGTTCGCCCTTGGCGCCGGTGACATTGGTGAACAGGAAGCCGCGCCGATCCTCCTCGCGCAGGCCTCCCTGGAACTGCCAGCGTGCGAGCGGGTGCAGTTCGCTATCCTTGTCGATCGGCCGGCTGATGAGCGTGAGCAGGCCGCTTGCCTCCAGACGGCTCAGGTGGTCCTGCATGTCGATCGGTGCCGTACGGCGCATCATCTTTGTCATGCCGTGCCCTGATTAAATTTTGCAGCGAGCGATGCGCTCGGAAGCCCAATCGCAAGGCTGCTTGTTGCCAGCCATCTTGTCAGACAATAATACCAGAGGGAATGGTGCGGGCTGACCCAGATCAGAGCCGAGAAATTTCGGCGCGCGAGTAGGTTCTCATGATCGACGCTGCCCACCTTGGCCGACCTACTCCCCAGCCGGACGATAAGGCAGCGGGGCTATCACCCGAGCTGAAGCTGATCCGGGAGAAATTCTTTCGCCATATCGGCAAGCCGGTCGAGCGCAAGGAAGATGGCCGTCTGCTCACCGGCAAGGGCCGGTTCTCCGACGACTTCCATCTGCCTGGCCAGGCCTATGCGGCGCTTGTGCGGTCGCCCCATGCGAGCGCCGAGATACGCTCGATCGATGTGGCGGAAGCGCTCGGCAGTCCGGGCGTGCTCACCGTTCTGACGGGAGCCGACCGCGTTGCCGACGGCCTTGCGCCGATTCCGCATAATCCGGTCCCTTCCACAAAGTTCGACATGAAACTGTCGGGTCCGGGCGGCGCCAAGCCTTTCATCTCGCCCCATCATCTGCTTCCCGTGGAGCGGGTAAGATTTGTCGGTGAAGCCGTTGCGCTGGTTGTTGCGCGCACGGCAAAGGAGGCGCTCGACGCCGCCGAGAAAGTCGTTGTCGACTACGCCGAGCTGTCGCATGTCACTGAATCTCTAGCCGCGATTGCGCCCGGCGCGCCGGTGGTCTGGGATGAATGTCCCGACAACACCTTCATCGACACGCGCTTTGGAGATTGGGACGCCACCGATGCGGCCTTTGCTACCGCCGATCACGTCGTGCGCGCACAGTTTCATCTGCAGCGCGTGACCGCCGTTCCGATGGAGCCGCGCGCCGCACTCGGCCATTACGATGCCGAGACCGGGCGCTACACGCTCTATGCAGGAAGCGGCGGGGCGGTGCGCCAGAAGCACGAGATGGCAACCGTCCTCGGAATCGAGCCATCCCGTCTGCGCGTTCTCTCCTTCGACGTGGGTGGCAATTTCGGCGCGCGCAACCGGGTCTATGTCGAGTTCGGCCTCGTGCTCTGGGCATCGCGCAAGGTCGGATTACCGGTGAAGTTCACCGCGACACGATCGGAAGCTTTCCTCACCGACTATCAGGGGCGCGACCTCGTCACCACTGTCGAGCTGGCGCTGCGGCGTGACGGAAAATTCCTCGCCATGCGCGCAGATAACATCAGCAATGTGGGCGCCTATTGCGTGTCGCTGTCGCCGCTCAGCAAGGGATCGGGGCTGGTTACCGGATCCTACGACATTCCCGCCGCGGCGCTGCGTGCGCGCGCCGTCTTCAGCAACACCATGTGCACGCAGGCTTACCGGAGCTCCGGGCGCCCGGAAGTCACCTATGCCATCGAGCGCTTGGTGGAGATCGCCGCGCGCGAAATGGGTATCGATCCGCTCGAGCTTCGCCGCCAGAATCTGATTTCGCCATCGGCGATGCCTTACGCGAATGCGGTCGGCCAGGTTTACGACAGCGGCGAGTATCGCAAGAACATGGATCGCACGCTCGAAATCGCCGATTGGGACGGATTCGACAAGCGCCGAAAGGATGCCGCCGCACGCGGCAAATTGCTCGGCCGCGGTTTCGCAAATTACGTCGAATCCTCGATCGGAAACCCGAAGGAGCGCGCCGAAGTCGAGGTGAAGCCCGAAGGCATTGTTGAGGTCGTGATCGGGACGCAGCCAAGCGGTCAGGGTCATGAGACCAGCTTCGCCCAGGTGGTTGCCGACCTGATCGAAGTCCCGGTCGAAAAGGTTTCCATCATTCTGGGCGACACCGATGTCGTGAGCGTCGGCGGCGGCTCGCATTCCGGCCGTTCCATGCGGCATGCCGGCACGGTGATGGCGATGGCTTCCGCCGATCTCATCGCGGAAGGACGCCGGAGAACCGCCGATCTGTTTGGCGCGGATAAAGACGATGTGGCGTTCGAGAATGCCCGCTTCATTGTCCCAGGGACCAACCATGCGATCACGCTGTTCGAGCTTGCGAAACAGACCAGCCAAAGCTCGGGCCCACTCCGCGTCGTACGCGACAACGAGATGCATACGCCGGTATTTCCGAATGGCGCTGCCGTGTGTGAAGTGGAGGTGGACCCGGAAACCGGGCTGGTGGAGATCACCAGATACGCCACGGTGGACGACGTCGGCCGCTGCATCAACCCGATGATTGTGCATGGCCAGACCCATGGCGGAATCGCACAGGGGGTCGGACAGGCGATGTGGGAGCACTGCTATGTGGACGCGGCGACCGGACAGCCGCTCGCCGGCTCGTTTCAGGACTATGCGATGCCGCGCTCGGACAATTTGCCGTCCTTCATTGCAGAGATTGCCGAGGTGATTTCGCCAACCAATCCGCTCGGCATCAAGGCGGGAGGCGAAGGCGGGACGACCCCGGCGCTGGCTACCGTGGTCAACGCGATCCTCGATGCGCTGAAGGAATACGGCGTCACTGAAATTCAGATGCCCACGACGCCGGAAACAGTCTGGCGCGCCATTCAGCAAGGCCGCGCCGTGAGAGCCGGATCAACACAGAAAGGGAGCGCGTAATGGCAAAGGATACACCGGCAGCTATTCGGGTGATCGCATTCCCGGGCGCGCCGAACCTGCCGACTTTCGCGGCTGTCGCGCAGGGGTTCTTTGCCGAGGAAGGTTTGTCGGTCGAGATTGCGACCACGCCGAGCTCGGTCTTTCAGGCACAGAAGATCGCCGCCGGCGAATTCGAGATCGCTTTCACCGCCTTCGACAATGTCGTGGCCTATAGCGAGGGCCAGGGCGCCCCCGACGGCGGCAATCCGGACTATTGCGTCATCATGGGTGCGACCCAACTCGAACTCAGCTTCGTGGTCGCGCCCGAGATCAAAACCTATCAGGACCTGAAGGGGCGCAGCATCGCGCTGGACGCCGTTTCGACCGGTTTCGCCTTTGTGCTTTATGACATGCTGGAGCGCGGCGGACTGAACAAAGGCGACTATTCCTTTGCCGCCGTCGGCGCCACACCGCAACGCTGGCAGTCGGTCAAAGAGGGCACGCACGCAGGCACGCTCACGATTGAGCCGTTTACCAGCATCGCACGGCGTGCCGGCTTCAACGTACTCAGCGTGAGCACGCAACTGTATGAAAGCTATCAGGGCGGCATTGTCGCCGCGCGCCGAAGCTGGCTGAAAGAAAATCCCGCGCCCGCCAAGGCCTTCATTCGCGGTTATCTCAAAGGCCTCGGCTGGACGCTCGACCCGGCCAACCGCGAAGCCGCCGAGGCCTTGCTGCTGTCGAAGATGCCGGAAATACAGCCGGCGGCGGCGAAGCCAGTCATGACGTCACTGCTGTCGCCGCGCTCCGGACTCACCCCGAATGCAGACATCCTGCCCGACGGGATGCGGCGCGTGCTTGCGCTCCGTTCCCGCTACGGCGCCGGCGGCCGAAATCTGACGGAGATCGACAAATATCTCGAGCTTTCGATCTTCAGAGACGTGGTTCAAACGCAGTGAGATCAAAGCACCTGATGCGACACCTAGAAGCCTTGTCACACAACCCTAAGCTCTTAGGATGGCGGAATGCCTTTGGCACCACGAGGCCAGACAATGGTCCGGGAACTGCTCGATTATTTCTTGGGAGGATCAGGATGAAGTCAATCTGTCGCGCGCTGTTCGCCGGCGCCTGTATCGCCTTGGCAGGCGCGCTTCCCGCAGCGGCGCAAAATCACGCCGAGTTCTATAAGTCCAAAAATCTGAGGATCATGCTCGGTCATCCACCCGGCGGGTCCTATGATCTCTACGCCCGCCTGGCAGCAGAATTCCTTCCGAAATACCTGCCCGGCAACCCTACCGTCATTATCGAGCACAAGCCGGGCGGCGGCGGCGTGGTTGCGGCCGCATATTTTTATCAGCAGGCCCCGCGCGACGGCTCCATGATCTCCCTGTTCCCCGAAACCCTGGCGCATACGCAAATGCTCGAGCCGGAAGTCGGCAAGTGGAAGGTGCAGGAGATGACCTATATCGGCTCCTTCGCACCAGTGAACACCGCCTATGTGGTGCGAAAAGGCGCGCCCGCCAAAACGCCGGAGGAGATGCGCACCACGACCAACACCGTCGGCTGCTCGGGCGTGAACTCGCAGAGCTACCAGCTGCCCGCGATGCTGAAGAATCTGGCGGGTTTGAAGTTCAATCTTGTCTGCGGCTATCCCGGCGGCACCGATACGCTTCTCGCCTTGATTCGGGGCGAAGTGGATATGGTTTCCTCGGCCTGGAATTCATTGCGTTCGGGCCATAAAGGCGAACTCGAGCGCGGCGAAATGATCCCCGTCATCCAGAGCGGGCTACGGCGCACGCCGGAGCTGAAGGACGTGCCGCTGATGCAGGAGCTTGTCACGGACGCGAAGACCAAGCAGATCCTGGAATTCGCCTCCGCGGGCTCGGCGATCGGCCGCGCGCTGCTGGCGCCGCCGCAAGTGCCCGCCGACAGGATCGCCGTTCTGCGCGAAGCCTTCGACAAGATGGTCAACGACAAAGACTTCCGGGCCGCGGCGGAAAAGCGCCGCGCGGAGATCGATCCCATCCCCGGCGCCGAGGTGCAGAAATACGCGATGCAAATCCTCAACACGCCGCCCGAGATGGTTCAGGCGGCCACCGCCGCCATGAAGTGATGCAACGCCGGCAGGCGCGAAAGATGCGCATTAAACTCTGCGCGCCCTCCTGTTGCTCACACTCGGAGGTCTAAGATCCGAACCTTGATGCATAACTCGGTTTGCGATCAACGCGCGGCAGGCACCGGGAAACTTTTGATCTCTGCGGCAACCTTCGGATAGCGCGCAGCCAGCACCTCGGCGTTGCCGAGCTCGACATCGACGGGCTCCACCCCGGGCCATTCGGTGGAAGCCCCGAGGAACCAGCGGCGCTC
>JAXDOO010000260.1:0-4253 GCA_034668865.1 Alphaproteobacteria bacterium | reverse complement strand
ATCACAAACAGCTGGAGGCGGCGCTGGTCGGCCAAGCCGATTTCGCCGCGCTGCCGCTCGATCGACCCGTGGCGGGCGCCGAGGCTTTGCGACACGCCCTCTCCAACTAAATTAGAAATCGCGTGGCGGTGCCCGGCGTTGTTGCGGCGCCGGCTGTCTTTGCTGCTGTGAGGGCTGCTGCTGCGCTGCCGGCTGTCTTTGCTGCTGTGAAGGCTGCTGCTGGCGCGTCGCACGCGGGGCCGGCTCCGGCTCAGGCTGCGCTTCGGCCACCGCGCCACCTTTGCAGTTGGTGAGCCAGACATCATAGATCGGATGCTCCACCGCATGCAGCCCCGGGCTCGTCGCGAACATCCAGCCGGTATAGATCCGGCGGATTTCGCCTTGCAGCGTCACCTCATCCACCTCGATGAACGCGTCGGTATGCGGCGTGTCGGTCGGCGGTCGCGTATAGCAGGCGCGCGGCGTCACCTGCAGCGCGCCGAACTGTACGGTCTCGTCGATCGCCACGTCGAAGCTGGTGATGCGGCCGGTGATCTTGTCCAGACCGGCGAACACCCCGGTGGGATTCGGCACCTTGTTGCCCGGCGGTTGGGTGGCGACTTCATCGCTCGGCACCGCTGCCTCGGCCGGCTGCTGTTGTTGTTGTTGTTGCTGCTGCGGCGCGCCGCGCGTGGGGCGTTGCGCCGGCTGTGATGCGCCGGCTGGCGGCGCCGGCGCGTCGCCGGGTGACGCGGAGCCGCCCGGCGGCGGGGGTAGCGGCTGGGATTGGATATTGCCCTGTGGCTGTCTCGGCCGGCTCGGCGGCCCGGGCGGCTGCAGGGTCGGCGGTGGATCTTCCTGACGTTGTTGCGGCTGTTGACGGCCCGGCACAGCTTGCGGTGGCCGCGGCGGATCGTTGCCGAAGATCGAGCCGAATTGTGCGCCCGCAGGCGTCGCCGCGAGCGATAAGCCAATGACGGCGAGCAGGAGGAAGGGAAGAAAAATTCGGGACATTGGCCACACGCCGGGCATCACGCGCCGGTCGCCCCGGTTAACACGGGGAATACGGCCGGGAAAGGGCGACTGCGCGGCCAATCGGAACTGAGGTGGATCACGAGCCGTCGCCGGGCACCCAGGCCTTGTAGTCGCCGGTGGCCTTTGGCCGGCGTCCGGCAGCCAGGGTCGAGCCGGGCGGCCGATAGGCGGCCGGCGTACCGGTGAGATTCGGCAGATGCGGTTTCTCCCATTCATTCGGCCGATAATTCTCCTGCGTCGGCGGCACATCCACGGTGTGATGCATCCAACCATGCCAGCTCGGCGGAATTCTGGAGGCTTCAGCATCGCCGTTGTAGATCACCCAGCGGCGCTCGAAGCCAAGGCTTGGATCGACCGCGCCGTCCTTGGTTCGATAATAGCGATTGCCGGCTTCATCTTCGCCGACCAACTCGCCGTAGCGGCGCGTCCAAAGCAGCGTGCCGAAAGTGGCGCCGTTCCACCAGGTGAAGAAGAGCTGCAGGAAGCGTTTCATCGTCGCGTGAAGCCCGTCGTTGCGCGGTCTAGTGTCCCGAATCCGAAGTTCGCACCAACCGTGCTGCGAAACATATTGCGAACTTCGGGTTCAAAGGGACACCAGAAATCGTATCGCGTTGCTAGGTGTGGCTTTTGGTTCAGAAGTTCCTCCCAACCAGCCGCGAGGATTGGGGAACTTCTGAACCGCCACGCCTAGTTCGTTCTGCCACCCAGCATCCACGCTGTCCAGCGAGGCAGACATTCACACGGTTGCATCCCATCCAGTGACGGGATTTCTCCATCTGTTGCAAAAAGGTGACGGTAGGCCGACGCGCGATGCGCTAACAATCAAAGCTTCAACCGGCATCGCCGGTTGGAATTGATACAGCAACTACCGGGGTTCGGCGGGCCCAATTGAGGTTCGCCATTTGAGGGGGCGACAGGGGCCGGCGTTTTTCGCGCCGGCCCTTTTCTTTGCGGTCCAAACGCAGCCCACTGAAACCAAACGTTCCGCGCCGGCCGCTGCCGCCGAAGTCCGCCCAGCAGCAACCGCGCGCCGTCACCCCGGCTTCACCTGAGAGCCAGGAAGTTCAAACCCCGCCGCTCTCCACCGCTCGTGCAGAGCGGAACTGAGCAGCTTGTCGATGAAAGCGCGCGCGCTGTCCTGCGCCTTGCTGGCGGTGAATATAGCGGCGCAATAAGTTGTCACCGCCTGCAACGGTTCAGGCAGCGGGCCGGCAATGACGGCGCCCTTTACCGCCACGATCTCGCTGATCTGCGTCATGCCGAGCTCGGCGTCACCCTGCGCCACTGCCTGCGCGGTAAGAAAGCCGTTCTTCTGCCACTGCACCTTGGGCTTGATAATCGCGGCGATGCCGATGCGCTCCAAGAGGCCGGCGAGATAGATGCCGGCGGTGCCGCCGACGCCCGGATCGGTGAGCGCGATCGAGCGCGCATTCAGCAGCATCTGTTTGAAAGCTTCGGGCGTCGAAAAGTCCGGGCGCGGCGCGTCTTTGCGAATGGCGATTCCGATACCGACGCGGCCGAGGTCCCAGCGGCCGATGAGCGTGCCCTCTTGCTGCAGCTTCTCCAGCGCTGGCGGGATGAGAATCGCAATGTCCGCGGTTTCACCCGCAGCGATCCTGCTCTGCAAGGCGCCGACCGGCGCAAAGAAACGGTCAAACGTTTCGCCGCTTTCCTGCGCGAAGACTTCGCAGGCCGGCTCCACGACTTCTTTCACGGCCAAAGCACTGAGAATTTTCATGGGTCCCTTCTGGCATGGGGGTATGACCTGCGACAGCCAAAATGCCCGACCGGCTCGATGATTCATGATCTGTCACCCCGGCTGCCCCCCATCACTGAGTCGGAATTTTTTGGGAGCAGATGCACCTCTTCCCACGCGGTGTTTCCGCAACCTCTACGTGTCCATTAGTTCAAATCATGACAAACGCGCTAGGCTGGACGAGCTCCGGTACGGTCATGCGGTATTTTTTTTGCGGCGCCCACCGGTGGATAGCGGAGCTATCTCGCCCGGACCGACAAAAAACATTTTGGAATCCTCCCTGAATCTCCGACACTTGCCGCGCCGCACCCGATTCTTTCCCCCGTTATCCCCACATTTAGCGTTTGATTCAGGACTCCGTACTAGTTCTTGACGGCCACGGTGGAGTCGGCCTAGCTTTCAAGGGTTCGGCGGCGGGTGTTTTTAGTCCCTCCGGACGCTCCCCAAAGGGAAGTGCAACCTTGCTCCGCCGGGCTGTGAAGGCTCTGGCGAAGGCAATGCATTGCCATGGGGCGGCGGACCGAAGAGACCGCAACTACCGGTTCCAGGCGGGCCTACCGCCGGGCAGGAGTCGGGGGTCGGTCGGTAGAGTAAGGGCGGGCGTCAATCGACAGCGCGGGGCAGCCCTGCGCTGATCAACAAGGTGTCGGCGCATTGTCTCACTAGATTACGGTGAGCAAGCGACTGGCCCAGAAAATGGGGCAAGAGGACGATGCACATCGAGCGGCGCTACACCAAGGATGGCCAGTCTCCTTACGCGGAGATCGAATTCCGTTTGACCGCCAGCGAAATCCGTAACCCGGACGGCTCTGTCGTCTTCCGGGCGGACGACGTTGAGGTCCCGGCCTTCTGGTCGCAGGTCGCTTCCGACGTGCTGGCGCAGAAATATTTTCGCAAGGCGGGCGTCCCTGCCCGGCTGAAGAAAGTTGAGGAAGAGAGCGTTCCGTCTTTCCTCTGGCGTTCTATCGCGGATGCCGAGGCGCTGGCCGCGCTGCCGGAGAACGAGCGCTATGTCGGCGAAACCTCGTCCAAGCAGGTATTCGACCGCCTGGCCGGAACCTGGACCTATTGGGGCTGGAAGGGCGGCTATTTCGACAGCGACACCGATGCGCAGGCTTTCTTCGATGAGCTGCGCGCGATGCTGGCGCTGCAGATCGCCGCGCCGAACTCGCCACAATGGTTCAACACCGGCCTGCACTGGGCCTATGGCATCGACGGCCCCAGCCAGGGCCACTATTACGTCGACTTCCAGACTGGCAAGCTGACCAAGTCGAAGACCGCCTACGAGCATCCGCAGCCGCATGCCTGCTTCATTCAGTCGGTGAGCGACGACCTGGTGAACGAAGGGGGCATTATGGATTTGTGGGTGCGCGAGGCGCGCCTGTTCAAATACGGCTCCGGCACCGGCTCGAATTTCTCCCGCCTGCGCGGCGAAGGCGAGAAGCTGTCGGGCGGCGGACGTTCGTCCGGCCTGATGAGCTTT
>JAXDOO010000259.1:0-15751 GCA_034668865.1 Alphaproteobacteria bacterium | reverse complement strand
CTACTAACCCTGGCTGAATAATTCGCTCGGTTGGTTGCAATTGCGACCTTAAGGGCCTATGTTTGGAATGTTCGAGATTTTGCCTGATCCGGTTTTTCCCCGAAAGGGGCTTCTCCCTGACAACGCTGAATTCGGACATGGCGGCACGATAATCGGGCCGCCGAACAAACGCCGATGTGCGTTACAAAGGAGCTCCAATGGCCGTCGGTACGGTAAAGTTTTTCAACTCGCACAAAGGCTTCGGCTTCATCCAGCCGACCGATGGTGGGCCTGACGTGTTCGTTCACGTCTCCGCGGTCGAACGCGCTGGTATGCGTGGCCTCGTAGAGGGTCAGAAGGTCAGCTACGACGTGGTGAGCGAGCGCGGCAAGAGCGCCGCCTCCAACCGGCAGGCAGCAGCCGCTTCGCTGATCTTGGAATGAGAACAAGCCCGACGCCGAAAGGTGCCGGGCTTTTTCTTTATCCACATCAAGGCGACGAGATTAGGTCACCTTGAGGTTTTCGGCTGACTGCTTGCCGCGGTTTTCCACGATCTCATATTCGACGACTTGCCCCTCGTTCAGGGTGCTGAGGCCGGCGCGCTCCACAGCCGAAATATGTACGAATACGTCCCGACCGCCGCCGCCCTGCGGCTGGATAAAGCCGTAGCCTTTGGTCGGATTGAACCACTTCACAGTGCCTCGAGCCATCATCGATCTCCAAGTATAAACCTTGCAGCCACGGTCGCAGCCACACAACGCAGCTAGAATAGCGCAGATGCAACCGATACGCCATGCCCAGATTACAATCCGGTCGGCGCCCGCCCCAAGGTCTCGGGCTTGAATCGTGCCCACCTCATTCGCTTTGGCAGGCCGCCTCGCTTGGTAACAAATCGGTGAATAAAATGGCGCGCCCTACGGGAATCGAACACGAGTTTCCGCCGTGAAAGGGCGGCGTCCTGGACCGCTAGACGAAGGGCGCGGAGGCCGGCGAGGTATAAAGTGCTTGGCAGGCAGCGGCAAGCGGTAGGGCGCCCTCACCATTTCCCGGTATTCGGCATCGATTTCCAGGGCTCGCGCGCGGGCAGCGGCTCGCCCTTCTGCAGCAATTCAATCGAATGCCTGTCGGGAGAGCGGACGAAGGCCATCTGCCCGTCGCGCGGCGGCCGGTTGATGATAATGCCTGCCTGCATCAGGCGCTCGCACAGCATGTAGATATCGTCTACCTCATAGGCGAGATGGCCGAAGAAGCGCGCCTCTCCATAGTCCTCGGTGTCCCAGTTGTAGGTGAGCTCGATCAGCGGCGCGTCGCGGCCGGTGCGCTTGCTCTGCTCCACCAGGTCTTCGTCGGCAGGCGCTGCCAGGAAGACGAGAGTGAAGCGGCCCTGTTCGCTGTCGCGCCGGCGCACCTCCCGCAGCCCCAATTTGTTACAATAAAAATCAAGCGCGTCATCGAGATTGCGTACGCGCAGCATGGTGTGCAGAAATCGCATTCGCCGATCCTTTCGCTGTGTAAACTGTTTAGTATCCTGGTACTTGGCCGCGAGTATAAATGATCGCGCGTGATCTCGAGACCGCCATCGACCGGCTGCGCGGCTTAATCGAACGCTCGCGCGTGGTCGTCCCGTTCACCGGCGCCGGCGTCTCCACCGAATGTGGCATCCCCGACTTTCGTTCGCCGGGCGGGTTATGGACCCAGAACCATCCTATTCCCTACGACGACTTCATCTCCAGCCAGGAGATGCGCAACGAAGCCTGGCGGCGGCGCTTCGCGCTGGAGGCGAACTTCTCCGCCGCGCGACCGGGGCGTGGACATCGCGCGCTAGCAACGCTTTATCGCGCGGGAAAGATACCCGCGGTCATCACGCAGAACATTGACAACCTGCATCAAGTCTCGGGCTTTGCATCGGAATGCGTCGTCGAACTGCATGGCAATACGACTTATGCGATATGCCTTGGCTGCAACCAACGTTATGAGTTGGCCTGGGTGCGCGAACGCTTTAAAGCGTCAGCAGAAGCGCCCGACTGCCCCGGCTGCGGCGGTCACATCAAATCGGCGACAGTTTCATTCGGCCAATCCATGCCGGTTTCCGCGATGCAGCGTGCGGAAGAACTGACGCTCGGTTGCGACCTTTTTATCTCCGTTGGATCGTCGCTCGTGGTGTGGCCCGCGGCGGGTTTTCCTTTGATGGCAAAACGAAATGGCTCGGCTCTCGTCATCATAAATCGCGAGCCTACCGACTTCGACAATCTTGCCGATCTTGTTGTGCGCCATGACATCGGCGACGCGCTTGCGCCTTTCGTCTAAAGATTCGAATCACCAACGATGTTCACAGGCACAAGCGTAATTTGCATTTTTATCTTTTACATCGGGCGCCCGGTGTTATCCTCGCGCAGAGATTCGTCGAAGCGTCCGGAAGAGGCGCCATAAGCGGCGGCGTACGGCGTCATGTCGTCCGACGGGGTTGACCAAAAAATGCCCGTGAGAAATGCCGGGCTCGGACCGCAAGCGGTCAGTGGAGTCGACGAGGCAACGTCGGCAAATCTCATCGAGCTTACCGGTGTCATCAAGTGGTTCGATGTGGCGAAGGGATTCGGCTTTATCGTGCCGGACAACGGCATGGCGGATGTCCTGCTACACGTGACCTGCCTGCGCCGTGATGGTTTCCAGACCGCCCACGAAGGCGCGCGGGTGGTGGTGGAAGCCGCACCGCGATCGAAAGGGTTGCAGGCTTTCCGCATCCTCTCGATGGACGAATCGACCGCTATCCACCCCGCGCAGATGCCTCCACCGCGCACCCATGTTACGGTTACGCCTACGAGCGGTCTCGAACGGGCCCAGGTGAAATGGTTCAACCGGTTGCGTGGTTTCGGTTTTCTGACATGCGGGGAGGGCACCCCCGACATCTTCGTGCACATGGAGACCCTGCGCCGCTTCGGCCTCGCCGAGCTGCGGCCCGGCCAATTCGTCCTGGTGCGTTTCGGCCCGGGACCGAAGGGCCTGATGGCTGCCGAGGTGCGGCCGGAAACTGGACCGCACGGGCTCGCCTCCCACTGAGTGGGCGGCTTTGGTGCCGACTCTCTCCTGCAATCGCATTTGTCTTCCGCGCCGCGTTTTTGGCGTTTGGCATTTTTGTGCTTAGCGGTCCCGTGCGCGCGCAGACGGCAAGTCTTCAAAAGGTCGAGATTGCGACCAAAGGCAGGACGCATTCCTTCCTGGTCGAGATTGCGGCCAATGATGAGGAACGCGCCCGCGGGCTGATGTATCGCAAGGAGCTGCCCGAGGGGCGGGGCATGCTGTTCGACTTCAAGCAGGAGCAGGAGGTCGGCTTCTGGATGAAAAATACTTATATCCCGCTCGACATGATCTTCATTCGGGCCGACGGCACCATTCGCCGCATTGCCGCCAATACCGAGCCGCTGTCGGAACGGATGGTGCCGGCCGGCGGGCCGGTCCGCTATGTGCTCGAGGTGATTGGCGGCACCGCTCGCAAGCTCGGGATCGAGCCCGGCGACAAGGTCACCGGCGCCCCATTGCGCTGAACTCAAGGTTCTCGGCCACATCGCGGGTTGCTGGCCTGGCGTGAAGCGTGTACGAAATCCCGCGGCGAAGCACGGTCTTTTGGCGGGGCATAGCGCAGCCTGGTAGCGCATCTGCTTTGGGAGCAGAGGGTCGCAGGTTCAAATCCTGCTGCCCCGACCATAAGGCGTAGCTGCAAGCGAAACTACGAGCGAAGACGAGCAACATGACCGCGCGCATCTACAAACCGGCCCGGACGGCGATGCAGTCCGGCGCCGCCAAAACCAAGGACTGGGTGCTGGATTATGAGCCGGAGGAGCCGCGCGTGGTGGAGCCGCTGATGGGCTGGACCAGCTCGGGCGACATGAAGCAGCAACTGCGGCTAAGCTTCGAGAGTAAGGAAGAGGCGGTGGCTTACTGCGAGCGGCACGGGATCGCCTATCAGATATCCGAGCCGCGCGAGCCGGCGCGCCGCGCTATGGCCTATGCCGACAATTTCGCTTTCACCCGCAAGGACGGCTGGACGCACTAGCGCACCCCACCGAGCTAGCCTGAATAACCGAAATAAATGCGAATCAGTCTTCAAGACGCTAGCATGTCGAAGACTATGGATTCTCGAGGCGCCCAGCCAAGTTCTGGGCTCCCCGGACACAGGGGGATATCATGTCGAATGTTGTGAAAATGGCCGCCGCCGCGGCGATGCTTACGCTCAGTCAAGTTCCAAGTTACGCGCAGGCGTCGCGCACCTGGGTTTCCGGCGTTGGCAATGATGTCAATCCATGCAGCCGGGCGGCACCCTGCCAGACCTTCGCTGGCGCCATCAGCAAGACTTTCATCAACGGGCAAATAAATTGCCTCGATCCCGGCGCCTTCGGCGCTGTCACCATTACCAAGTCGATCACGATCGACTGCCATGAGATGTTCGCCGGTGTCCTTGCGAGCGGCACGACCGGGATTATCATCAACATTGCCGCCGGCGTTGCGAACGATCCCTTGCGCAGCGTACGCATCCGCAACCTCATTATCGATGGCATGGGCTCATCCGGGACGGTTGGCACCCGGACCGGCATCCGCGGCATCAACATCCTCGCCGCAAATTCGGTCTTCATCGAGGACACTTTGATCCGAAACTTCACTCAGCAGGGCATTCTCGATCAGCGAAGCACCGGCGGCGACCTCTTTATCAACAACACGACCGTTCAGCACAATGCGGGCGCTGGGATCGCGATCGCGCCTTCGAGCGGCGCGGTGAAAATCGATGCTTCGCTCTTAAATGTAATCTCGGAGCAGAACGCTGATGGCTTGCGAGTCGGCAGCGCAGCGAGAGTCATGGTGAAGCGCTCGATCTTTTCGGGCAATACCAACGGGGTGGTGGCGGAAGGGCCTGCGGCTCCGTCACGCGTGAGCGTCGATGACAGCTCCATCAGCGGTAACACGACCGGTGCCTTGCGGCTTCCGGGAGGAGCCATACGCCTGTCCAACAATGATTTCGCCCAGAACGGGACTGCCAAAACAGGTGCCGCTTTGTTTTCCTTCGGCAACAACCGCCTGACCGACAATACAGCCGACGGGGACGTCTTCACGCCGCAAGCGCAGGAGTGAAAAACGAACAATTCAGGCCGGGCGCGTAGGCGCCCGGCTGCCCGTCTGGAAGCTGCTGCTCTTCCTCCGCGCCGGTGCCAATTGCGGCGATAGGCTTTGATGCTGTAAGTCCTGCTGGCGTGGCCCCGTAGCTCAGCGGATTAGAGCAGCAGCCTTCTAAGCTGTTGGTCGGAGGTTCGAGTCCTCCCGGGGTCGCCAAACCTTCAAAGTGTTAGCGCGCGTTGGGCGGGAATGGCGGCGTTCCGGCTAAACGCTGGCTAAACAAAAGGCAGCCCCACGCGATTGAGGCGGCGGGCGCCGTTTTCCCAGTGCTATGCAGTCGGGTGCGAATTCCGCCGGCGGCTTTCCCTGGGCGGGGCTTTTCTCTATGGTCCGCGCGTTTTCCCGGTATTGGCAGACATGACCACGACCACGCGCGATGCCTCTCGTCCTCAGCGGGGGAGGGGTTTGATTGCTCTTCTGGATTTCGCCCACGTCTCGCATGCGCGCGCGGCGTTGTTTCTGCTCGCGCTGTCGCTTCTGGCTTTTCTGCCGGGATTTTTCCAGATCCCGCCTGTCGATCGCGATGAGGCGCGCTTCGCCCAGGCCACCAAGCAGATGGTGGAGACCGGCGATTATGTCGACATCCGTTTCCAGAACGAGGTGCGCTACAAAAAGCCGGTCGGCATTTATTGGATGCAGGCCGGCGCGGTAAAGCTCGGCGAAAAACTCGGCGTGCCGCAAGCCCGCACGACCATTTGGCTCTACCGGATTCCTTCGCTGATCGGCGCCCTCGGCGCCGTGCTGCTGACCTATTGGGCCGCGCTCGTATTCGTCTCGCGCCGTGGCGCGCTGCTGGCCGGGGTGATGCTGGGTGCCTCGATTCTGCTCGGGGTGGAAGCGCGCCTCGCCAAAACCGACGCCATGCAATTGCTCTTCATCGTGGCGGTCATGGGCGCGATGGCGCGGATTTATCTTTCCGACCACCGCCCCGGCACGGCCGATATCTCCGGATGGAAAATGCCGGCTATCTTCTGGACCGCTTTCGCCGGCGGCGTGCTGCTGAAGGGGCCGCTGATCCTTATGCTGGTGACGCTATCGGCGCTGGCTCTTGTCGCGTTCGACCGTTCGGCGCGCTGGCTGTGGAGGCTGCGGCCGATTCCCGGGATCCTCTGGGTGACCATCCTGGCATTGCCCTGGTTCGTCGCCATTCTGTTTCGCAGCGGCGATACCTTTCTCGTCGAATCTTTGGGCAAGGACCTCTTCGCCAAGGTGGCGAGTGCGCAGGAATCTCACGGCGCGCCGCCGGGTTATTATCTTGCGCTGTTCTGGGTGACCTTCTGGCCGGCAGCGCCCCTCACTTTGCTGGCGGCGCCTGCGGTCTGGAAGGCGCGGCGCGAGCCGGGCACGCGCTTTCTTTTGGCCTGGATCATTCCCGCCTGGATCGTGTTCGAAATCGTTATCACCAAGCTGCCGCACTATGTCTTGCCACTCTATCCAGCCGTCGCCATCCTGACCGCCGGCGCGCTCGATACCGGGCTCCTGTCGCGTAAGCGCTGGCTCGTCCGCGGGACCTCCGGCTGGTTCATCATGCCGCTCGTGCTCTGCCTCGCGGCGATCATCATCAGTATCTATATCGGCCGGCAGTTCGATCTTTTGCCGTGGCCATTCGCGGCTGCGGCCATGATCGTGGGCCTTATCGCCTGGCGGCTTTATCAGAGCGACGGCGCGGAACGCTCGCTTATGCGCGCGGCGGCCGCTTCCATTCTGATCGCCGCAGCGCTTTACGGTTTGATCTTCCCCTCAATGACGTCGCTGTTTCCGAGCGTCACGCTGGCGGAAATACAGCGGGAGGCCGATTGTGCGGAACCGATAGCGGCATCCGCGGGCTATCATGAGCCGAGCCTGGTCTTCCTCGCAGGTACGCAGACGCTCCTGACCGACGGCGCCGGCGCTGCGGATTTTCTGCGGCAGGGGGGATGCCGCTTTGCCTTCATCGATTCGCGGCAGGAACGCAGCTTTGCGCGCCGTGCCGAGGCCATTGGCCTGCGCTATGCGCAAGGCCCGCGCATCGAGGCCTTCAACATTAGCGGTGGCCGCGCCATCACCATCGCGGTCTATCGCGCGGAAGCCGCGCCATGACCGCGCTGCGGCGGATCGGAAAAAAGCTGGCGGCGTGGCTGCGCGCGCTGGTGCAGCCCGCGCGGATTCCGCCGGAGCGCCGCAGGCCGCTATGGCCGGTGAAAGGCTGGATTACCGTGGTCGCCTTGCTGGCAATTCTGCTCGTAGTTACCGCCAGCATGCTGCTGCTCGACGCCTTGCTGATCGGGCAGGCGCGTCTGCTGCCGAAATGGGTTCGTCAGATTTTCGAATGGATCACTTGGTTCGGAAATTCCGGCTGGTTCCTGTTCCCGACCGGCATACTGCTCCTCGTCATCGCCGCCAGCCCGTGGTCAACACTGCCGCGCTTCTCCCAAGCCGTGTTGGCAGCGATCGCGGTGCGGGCGGGATTCATCTTTCTCGCTGTCGGCGTGCCGGCGCTGTTCGTCACTATCATCAAAAGATTCATCGGCCGTGCGCGGCCTTACGTTTCACAAATCACTGATCCCTATTCCTACGATCCATTCATCTGGAAAGCTTCCTATGCCAGCTTCCCTTCCGGGCATGCCACCAATGCCTTCGCCGCTGCCGTCGCGATTGGCGCACTTTGGCCGAAGGCGCGGCTTCCCATGTGGATTTATGCCCTCGTAATCGCAATGAGCCGGGTGGTGGTGAATGCGCATTTTCCCAGCGATGTCATCGTCGGGGCGGTCACGGGAGTAGTGGGCGCGCTGCTGGTCCGTGGCTGGTTTGCCGCCCGGCGCCTCGGCTTGATGGTGGGCAGCGATGCCACCATCCACCGGTTACCCGGGCCGTCATGGCGGCGCACCAAAGCGGTTGCTCGAAAGCTTTTGGCCCCATAAAAGCTCGCATTCGCCAGGCCCGGCGGACTCGAATACGGATTGCCCATGAACGAAAACGAGATGCGCGATAGCGCGCCGACGCCGGCGGTGTCGGTGGTCGTGCCGGTTCGCAACGAGCAGGGCAATATCGGCCCGCTGGTGGATGAAATCGCCCAGGCGTTGGCCGGCCGCTGGCGCTTCGAAATTATCTATGTCAACGACGGCTCGAGCGACGGTACCGCCGAAGAGCTCGTGCAAATGATGGCAAGCCACCCGTATCTGCGCCAGGTGAAGCACGCTACATCCTGCGGGCAATCCGCCGCGGTGCGTACCGGCAGCAAGGCCGCGCTGGCGCCGATCGTGGTTACACTGGACGGCGATGGCCAGAACGACCCTTCATTCATTCCGGCGATGGTGCACAAGTTGATGGATGATCCGCGCATCGGGCTTGTGGCCGGCCAGCGGGTTGGGCGCAAGGACACCGGTTTCAAGAAGTTTCAATCGCGCATCGCCAACGGCGTGCGCAGCGTGATCTTGCGTGACGGTACGCGCGACACCGGCTGCGGATTGAAGGCTGTGCGCCGCGACGTGTTGCTCAGCCTTCCTTATTTCGATGGGCTGCATCGTTTTCTGCCGGCGCTGGTGAAGCGCGAAGGCCACGAGATCGGCTATGTGGACGTGGTCGACCGGCAGCGCCGCGTGGGGACATCGAATTACGGCTTATGGGATCGGCTTTGGATCGGGATTCTCGATCTGGCCGGCGTGTGGTGGCTGATCCGCCGCCGCAGGCGCATCCCCCAGGTTTCGGAGGTGAAATCCAATGCTCGTTGAACTCTCCCGCGCCGTCGGCGACTACCTGCACGACGTTTTTGTTGGAAACCTGGATTGGGCCATTCTGGTCGGATACCTCGCGCAGGCCATGTTCGCCATGCGTTTTGTGGTGCAGTGGATCGCCTCGGAACGGGCGGGCCACAGCGTGGTGCCAACGGCCTTTTGGATATTCTCCATCGGCGGCGGATTAATGCTGCTGGGCTATGCGCTTTACCGCAAGGATCCGGTCTTCATCATCGGTCAGGCTTTCGGCGTCTTCGTTTATCTGCGCAATCTGCAATTCATTCTGCGCGACCGCGACAGTGGACGCGCGCCGGCTATATAGCTAACGCATGCTCCCGAAAAGTGGGAACCGGTTTTCCAACCCGATCATGCGTTACTTATCGCGCGTTAGCGGGCGGCGGCAAGCGCAGCGAAGCCGCGCTCGAGATCGGTGATCAGATCGTTGGCGTCCTCCAACCCGACATGAAAGCGCAGGGTCGGTCCGCCCGGGGTCCATTGACTGGCAGCGCGATGCGCCGCGCAGTCGAAGGGAATGACCAGGCTTTCGAAGCCGCCCCAGGAATAGCCCAGGCCAAACAGCGTAAGCGCGTCGAGGAAGGCGCGCACAGCTTTGTCGGACACTGGCTTCAGCACGACTGTGAACAGACCGCAGGCGCCCGAGAAATCCCGCTGCCAAAGCGCATGGCCGGAATCGCTTTCTAGCGGCGGATAGAGCACGCGCGCCACTTCCGGCCGTTCTTGCGTCCAGCGCGCGATCTTCAGCCCCGATTCCTGATGACGCGCGAGCCTTACGCTGAGCGTTCGCAAACCGCGTAGGGTGAGATAGATGTCGTCCGGCCCGACACAGAGCCCGAGTGTGCCTACTGTCTGATGCAGTCGCGGCCAGGCTGCGGCGCCGGCCGCAATCATCCCGATCATCACATCGGCATGCCCGGCGATGTATTTGGTGCCGGCCTGGATCGAGAGATCGACGCCAAAATCCAATGCCCGGAAATACAGCGGCGTTGCCCAGGTATTGTCCATCGCCACGAGCGCACCCTTTGTGTGGGCCGCGGCAACGATCGCCGGCACATCTTGTATTTCGAAGGATAGCGAGCCGGGTGACTCGATGAAAACCAGCCGGGTATTGGGCTTGAACAGCGCGGCGATGCCAGCGCCGATCAGCGGATCGTAATAGCTCGTCTCGATACCCAGCCGCTTGAGCACGGTATTGCAGAGGATGCGCGTCGGCTCATAGACGCTGTCGCTCACGAGAATGTGGTCGCCTGCGCTCGCCGCCGACAGCAGGGCCGAGGAGATGGCAGCCAATCCTGATGGCGCCAGCGCGACGCCGACACAGGCCGGGCCCTCGATCTCCGCCATCGCCTGTTGCAAGGCTTCTGAGGTGGGCGTGCCGCGCCGGCCGTAATGGTAGCGCCCGCGGTTCGACAGCATGTCGTCGGCGCTGCGATAGAGCACAGTGGAGGCGTGATGCACCGGCGGATTGACGAAACCATGGTAGGCAAAGGGGTCACGCCCGCCGGTAACGAGCCGCGTATCCGCCTTCAACTCAGGCTTTCCGCCGTCGGGTTTTTTGACCATGCGGCATATACCGCGTCCCTGGCCTTTGACGTCAACCCCTTGACCCTCATGCGTGATCATCCTGTGATGGGTTTAGAGGCCAGATGACCGCGATCGAAGACGACAGGGCCGCGCGCCCACCCCGCATCGCGCTCTACCGGAATCCGCGGGCGCGCAGCGTTTTCATCCAGGCCATGGTCGTTGTGCTGCTGTTCTGGCTGGGCTGGGAATTGGTCGACAATGCCCGGAGCAATCTTGCCGCCAAAGGGGTCATCAGCGGCTTCGGCTTCCTCGACCATAGCGCCGGCTTCGACGTCAGCCAGGCGCTCATTCCCTACAGCCCGACGGATAGTTACCGCCGGCTCTATTTGGTTGGACTGCTTAATACGCTGCTGGTTGCCGTGCTGGGCATCATCCTTGCTACTATTCTCGGCTTTGTCATCGGCATCGCACGGCTTTCCGGCAATTGGCTGGTCGCCCGGATTGCCGGCGGCTATGTCGAGCTGATCCGCAACCTGCCGCTCTTGTTTCAACTGCTGTTCTGGTATCTCGCGGTGCTCGGCACGCTGCCCGCCACGCGCGAAAGCCTTTCGGTTTTTGGCGCAATCTTCCTGAACAACCGCGGCGTTGTGTTGCCGCGTCCGATCCTCGGCGACGGTGCCGGTTCGGTGGCGCTTGCTTTTCTGATCGCTTTGTTTGCGGTTTGGGCGTTGCGGCGCTGGGCGAGAAGGCGGCAGGCGGCAACCGGGAAAACCCTGAAGATCTTCTGGCCGGGACTGCTACTGCTGATAGGGCTGCCGCTCGTTGTCCTGGCCGGGACCGACTTTCCCATCGGGTTCGAGTTGCCTGAGCTGCGGGGGTTCAATTTTGTCGGCGGCTGGCGCGTCATTCCGGAATTCGCGGCGCTTCTGATCGGGCTGGTGGTCTACACCGCGGCCTTCATCGCGGAGACCGTGCGCGGCGGTATCCTCGCGGTATCGCGCAGTCAGTCGGAAGCCGCTTATGCGCTTGGCATGCCGCGCCGGCGCACGATGCGGCTCATCGTCATTCCGCAGGCGCTGCGGGTGATCATTCCACCGCTCACCAGCCACTATCTCAATCTGACCAAGAATTCCTCTCTGGCTGTTGGTATCGGCTATCCCGATCTGTTCGCCGTCTTTGCCGGCACAGCGCTGAATCAGACCGGCGCCCAGGCCATCGAAATCATCGCCATCACCATGGCGACGTATCTTGCGCTGTCGCTGGTAACCAGTGCGCTGATGAATTTTTACAACGCGCGCCTGCGGCTGGTGGAGCGCTAGCCGTGAGCGATATCGCCACCACCGCTTTTTTGCGTCCCAACCTGCTGCAACCCTTGCCGCCGCCGGACCGGTTGCGCAAACGCTGGCACATTATGCGGAGCTGGGAGGATTTCATCCTCACGGTCCTCTCACTCTACCTGATCTGGATCTTGGGTTGGCCGGCCGTCAAATTCCTGTTCATCGACGCGGTATGGACTGGATCGAGCCGCAGCGATTGCCTGGCGGAAACCGTGGGACATACCGTCGGCGCCTGCTGGCCTTTCATCACCGCGAAATTCTCGCAATTCGTTTACGGCTTCTATCCGGAGAGCGAGCGCTGGCGCGCCGATCTGACGTTTGTCTTGGGCGCGGTGTTGTTGCTGCCGCTGCTGATCCCGCCCGCGCCCTACAAAGTCGCCAACGCCGTGCTGTTCTTCGGCGTCTTTCCTATCGTCGGCTATTTCCTCCTGGTCGGCGGTGCTTTCGGTCTGCCTTATGTCGAGACGCGGTCCTGGGGCGGACTGCTGGTGACACTGGTGGTGGCGGTCACCGGCATTGCCGCCTCGCTCCCGCTTGGCATCCTGCTGGCGCTGGCACGGCGCTCGACGCTGCCCGTCTTGCGCATCGGCGCGGTGATTTTCATCGAGTTCTGGCGTGGTGTGCCGCTGGTTGCGGTGCTGTTCTTCGCCACCTTTATTCTCCCGCTTTTCCTGCCGCCGGCTTGGGAAATCGACGGGATGTTGCGTGTGCTCATCGGCGTATCGGTCTTCGCCGCGGCCTATATGGCGGAGGTGATCCGCGGTGGCTTGCAGGCGGTGCCGCGGGCGCAATACGAAGGCGCCATGGCACTCGGGCTCGGCTATTGGCGCCGCATGGCATTGGTGGTGCTACCGCAGACGCTGCGCGTGTCAATTCCTGGCATCGTCAATATCTTCATTGGCCTCTTCAAGGACACCACGCTGGTGCTGACGGTGGCGATCTTCGACCTGCTCGGGCAATTGCGCGCGGCCTTCGCCGATCCGAACTGGTCCTCGCCCTCCACGCTGTTCACCGGCTTCGCATTTGCCGGCATAATCTATTTCCTGTTTTGTTTCGGCATGTCGCGCTATTCGCTGTTTCTCGAACGGCGCTTGCGCCAGGGTCGCGATTGATGGCGATTCAGTCCAGCAGCCATGGCGGCCTCAGTTCCAAGCGGCATACCACCGCGGTGAAGATGATCGGTGTGCATAAATGGTACGGCGACTTCCACGCGCTTAAGGATGTCAATCTCGAGGTCAGCCGTGGAGAGCGCATTGTCATCTGCGGACCGTCGGGTTCGGGCAAATCAACCCTGATCCGCTGCATCAATCGGCTCGAAGAGCATCAGCGCGGCCGTATCTTTGTCGACGCCGTCGAAGTCACCGCTGACACGAAGAACATCGATGAGGTCCGCCGCGAGGTCGGCATGGTGTTTCAGCAGTTCAATCTGTTTCCGCACCTGACCGTGTTGGAGAATTGCACGCTGGCGCCGATCTGGGTGCGCCACATGCCGAAGAAGGCGGCGGAGGACCTCGCCATGCGCTACCTGGAACGGGTGAAGATCCCGGAGCAGGCGAACAAATTTCCCGGCCAGCTCTCCGGCGGCCAGCAGCAGCGCGTCGCCATCGCACGCGCTCTGTGCATGAATCCGAAGATCATGCTGTTCGACGAGCCAACCTCCGCACTCGATCCGGAAATGGTCAAGGAAGTGCTCGACACTATAGTGGAACTGGCGCGCGACGGCATGACCATGATTGTGGTCAGCCATGAAATGGGTTTTGCCCGAGAGGTGGCAAGCCGCATGGTGTTCATGGACGAGGGGCAGATCGTCGAGGTCAACGAGCCGGAGATGTTTTTCGCGCATCCGCAACACGAGCGCACGAAGTTGTTTCTGCGGCAAATCTTGCGGTGATCGCGGGGAAAATCTGTGGCCGGCTGCATCCGGCGTCATGCGTCTGCGTATTTAGGTGGGATCAACGGGATGTCGCTGCATTCCGCGAATTTACCGATACGGTGAAGGCGGGGGAGGCCTTCGCGCTCAAGCGAGCCGCCGATTATGCCGCGCGCACAGTCGCTAAGAATTTCTCGACTTCCGATTGCAGCTTGCTGCCTTCGCTAGACAATAGCCGTGCGGAATCGAGCACCGCGCCTGAGGCGAGACTTGTCTCACCGGCCGCCGTGTTGACCTCGGCGATATGGGCGGCGACGCGCGAGGTGGTTCGAATGGCATTTTCCACGTTGCTGGCAATATCGCTCGTACTGCAACTCTGTTCCTCGACCGCAGCGGCGATGGTTTCGGCAATACCGGAAATGCGGCTGATGGTCGAGCCGATCTCCTTGATCGCCGAAACTGAGTCCTGTGTTGCCGCCTGCATTGAAGCGATTTGAGCGCTGATCTCCTCCGTCGCCTTGGCAGTCTGGGTCGCCAGCGTTTTCACTTCAGAGGCTACCACGGCAAAGCCTTTGCCCGCTTCACCGGCGCGCGCGGCTTCGATCGTGGCATTCAGCGCAAGTAAATTGGTTTGTCCCGCGATTTGAGTGATGAGGTTGACCACGTTGCCGATGCGGGTGGCCGCTTGGGAGAGTTCGTTGATGCGCACGTCAGTTTGTGAGGCTTGACTGACGGCCAAACCCGCGATGCGCGAGGATTCATGCACCTGCTGGGTGATATCGGATACCGCGCCGGTGAGCTGCGTGGTTGCCGAAGCGACAGATTGTACATTGAACGAAGCTTCGTCGGAAGCTTGCGATACCGCGCCAGCCAGACGGCGCGTGATCTCCGCGTTTTTGGTCAATGTGTTCGCCGCGCCTTCCAGGCCGCCGGAGGCGGTCGTCACGGCGCTGACGATGTTGCCGACCGCTTTCTCGAATAGTCCGGCAAGACGGTGCATGTCGGCCTTGCGCGCGGCAGCGGTGGCCTTTTCTTTGGCTTCCTCCGCTTCGGCTTCACGCTGCGCGCGCTCCACCGCTTTGACCTTAAACTGTTCAACCGCTTCCGCCATCGCGCCGATCTCGTCTTTGCGGCCGAGTCCGGGCAGGACCACATCAAAATTTCCCGATGCGAGCTTACCCATTTGCGCCACCATACCCCCGAGCGGCTCGGTGACGCTGTGGATCGACAAACGCGTGATGCCGAACAGCAGAAGCCCAATTCCGAGCGCGCCGGCCATCATCAACTTGCTAAGAGTGGCGCCATGCGCGAGCGCCGCGTCGATTGTCGTATTGACTTCAAACACGCCGCGTACGTCGCCGACCTTCCAATCCGTCTTGGGTGAGGTCGGATCGGCGTTGTGACAGGTGATGCAGGCCTGCGCCATGGTATCGGCAACAGCAACACGCACGATTTGCTTGCCGTTGCGACTTTCCGCACGCGAAAAGACCCGCGTGGGGTTGGCGATCAAGAAATCCCAGGCTCGCTGCTGGAAATCGTCGAGCTTGCGATCCTTGAAAATGGGGAACGGATATTTGCTGTAAAGGTTGAAGTTCGTGTCCTTGTCGGCGAGCGCCGCGCTGAGGTCATGCATCAGCGTCGCCGGCAACGGGATCGCCTGGGGATTTGTTTTATGGTCGAAAGACGCCTTGAAGCCGCCGTCGGCCAGGACTTTCTTCACGACATTTTCGGTGTAATAGCCGCGGATTGTCTTGAACTGCGCTGCGAGCTGTGCGCCTGCCAGTGTGGCATTGTTGATCGCCATGCTGGTCACGAGCCGCGGCACCGCCAACCAGATCAGCCCAATGGCGATGACGATGGTCAGGGGGACCGGAAGGATCAGCCGCATCGCCAGGCTGCTGCGGCCGCCAAGAGAAAATATAGATGCGGGAATTGCCAAAGAAATAAACTTTCTGAACGTCGTTTTTCAAAACGACAGCCGGCCCCAGGCAGACGGCCCAGCCGAAGTTTGACCGCACCGGGTAAGAAAAACGTTAAGAATAGCGATGGTTTAACGCATGCCAGTTCTCATGCCTGGGTAAATCACAGGGCAATTCCGCGACAGGGGGCCAGTCCCGCCGTCAGGTGCTCCCGCGGGCGGCGACGGC
>JAXDOO010000258.1:0-2755 GCA_034668865.1 Alphaproteobacteria bacterium | reverse complement strand
CCGATGCCCGGTCCGAGCGAGATCGAGATCCGCCGGGTGTTCGAGGCTGCCGACTTCGGCGAGGCGCTCACGCCCGAGGCCGCGGAGCGGGAAGACAAGCTCCGCGATAAGCTGGCCGGCCGCTAGATTCCCTCAGTCGCGGCCACGATCAGGCACGTGGCTTCTGCCCGAATCCGTCGAAATGCCCGCTTCGCTGCAACCAGACCAGCAGCACAAGGCTTGGCAGCGCGGTGAAGGCGCTGATCACAAAGAACATCGGCCAGCCGGCGGCTTCTGCCACATAGCCGGCGCCGGCGGAGAGATAGGTGCGGCCCACCGCCGACAATGCGGTCAACAGCGCATACTGGGTCGCGGTATGCAGCGGACTGCGGCACAACACGGACAGATAAGCCACGAAGATCACGGTGCCGACCGCGCCGGTGAAATTCTCCACCAGGATGGTCAGTGTCAGCGCCCATAGATCGGCGCCCATCCAGGCCTGCCAGGTGAAGACGAAATTCGACGCCATCTGCAAAAACGCGCCGACCCACAGGCAGGTCACCAGCGGATAGGCGCGCGCCAGCATGCCGCCGGCGAAGCCGCCGATCAGTGTCGCGCCGAGGCCGACGCCTTTGACGATGTTGGCATAGTCGGTGCGGGAGAAGCCGAGATCGATCACGAACGGCGCCGTCATGGTGCCGGCAAAGGCGTCGCAGAACTTGTAGAAAATGACAAAGGCCAGCACCGCCAGCGCCATCTCGCGGGTGAGGAATTCCGAGAACGCGCTGCGCGCGGTCTTGAACACGCGAAGCGCGGGATTTTCCCCGGCCTGCGCCGCGTGATTGGCTTGCGCGGCGGCGGATTTCGTCGGCTCGGTCGCAAGCAGAGCGGTCACGATGCCGATGGCGACCAGCGCCGCCATGACAATGTAGCTGCCGCTCCAGGCCGCCTGCTTATTGAAACCAAGCAGCTCGAAACCGTCGACCAGGTAGAGAGCGCCGACGGTGGAAGCGAGCATGCCGATGCGGTAGGCCGCCACGTAAGAGGCAGTGCCGGCGGCCTGTTCACTTTCCGGCAGGCTTTCGATGCGGAAGGCGTCGATCACGATATCCTGGGTCGCCGAGGCGGCGGCAACCAGCAGCGCGCCGAACGCCACCAGCCAGGGCGCCAGCGCCGGATTGCAGAAGCCGAGAAAGACGATCGCGCCCATCAGCAGCAGCTGCGAGAAAATCAGCCAGCCGCGGCGGCGGCCGAGCAGCGGCGACAGCACCGGCACGTCGAGCGCGTCCACAACGGGCGCCCAGAGGAATTTCACGGTGTAAGGCGTGCCGACCAGCGCGAACAGCCCGATGGTGCCGAGGTCGACTCCGGCTTCGCGCATCCACACCAACAGCGTCGAGCCGGACAGCGCCAGCGGCAGCCCGGCCGAGAAGCCGAGGAACATCACGATCAGCACGCGCGGTTGCAGATAGACCGCGAGCGATTCCGCAAAAGAGGGGCGGGCGCTGTCGGTTTCCGGGGTTGCGGTCACGCGTCGCTGTCCTTTCCAATGCCATGGCCCGCGCAGGCAGACCTTTTCGCCGTCATTCCGGGACGCGAGCCACGCTCGCGGGCCCGGAATCCATCATGCCAAATATTTTTGTGTTGAACGCCTGCAAAACTGATGGTGCCGGTAATTATGGATTGCAGGCTCGCACCTACGGTGCGCCCCGGAATGGCGAACAGAGACACTATTCGCCCGCCCGCAGCTTGGGCGTGATCGGCGCCGGGATCACGTTCGATATCGGCTCGGCAGCGCCGCCGAACTCGACCTCCTTGATCCGCGCCCCGCGCGTTTCCAGCTTCTCCGCCGAGATCAGGATCTGCCGCACGTCCTCGTTGGCCTGGCCGAAATGCTTTTGCAGATTGAGCACCCGGTCCTGCAGCCGGTCGAGATCGTGCATCAGGTGGCCGACCTCGGCGTGGATCTGGTCGGCGGCCTCGCGCATGCGCGCGTCCTTTTGAATCTGCTGCACGACCTGGATGGCGAGCATGAGGAGCGAGGGCGAAACGATGATGACCTTGCTGCGATAGGCCTTCTGCACGATGTCGTCGAAGCCGTCGTGCAGTTCGGCATAGACCGATTCCGACGGCACGAACATCAGCGCCAGATCCTGGGTCTCGCCAATCACGAGATATTTCTCGGCGATGTCGGCGACGTGACGCCCCACGTCCTGACGCAACCGCTGCGCCGCCTGCTTGCGGTCCTCATCGTTCTTGCTCTCGCGGAACGCGGTCACCGCTTCGAGCGGGAACTTCGCATCGATCACCAGCGGCCGACCGTCGGGCAGAAACACCGCGCAGTCCGGACGCTTGCCGTTCTTCAAGGTGAACTGGAATTCGTAGCAGCCCTTCGGCAGGCCGTCCTGGACGATGATCTCCATCCGCCCTTGGCCGAAAGCGCCGCGCTGTTGTTTGTTGCTGAGCACGCTCTGCAGGCTGGTCACCTGGGTCGCCAGTTCGGTGATGTTCTTCTGCGCGCTGTCGATGACGGCGAGCCGCTCATTGAGCTTTTGCAGGTTCTCCACCGTCTGCTGCTTGGTGCTCTCCATCGAGTGGCCGAGGCGCTGGCTGACCGCGTCGAGCCGCTCATTGACCGCGTGCTGCAACTGGGTCTGGCTCTTGGCCAGCATGCCGATCATCGCTTCCAGCCGGCCGGCGCTGTCGCGCTGGTTGCGGGCGAGCGCCGCCATCTCGCTGTCGGCCTGCGGGTCGGGGCGCCCGCGCAACATGCGCA
>JAXDOO010000257.1:0-13771 GCA_034668865.1 Alphaproteobacteria bacterium | reverse complement strand
GCCCGCGCGAGGCCACCCAGAAGAGAATCTGGTTGCCCCCGAACACCGGCGTGCAGACGGTGATGTCAGGCAGATGGGTGCCCCCGTTATAGGGCGCGTTGATCGCAAACACGTCGCCCGGGCGGATCTGCGGATTCTGCTGGATGATGGTTTCCACCGCGCGGTCCATAGAGCCGAGATGCACCGGCATATGCGGTGCGTTGGCCACCAGCGTCCCGTCGGCGGAAAACACGGCGCAGGAGAAATCCAGCCGCTCCTTGATATTGACCGAGTAAGCCGTGTTCTGCAGCGCGACGCCCATCTGTTCGGCGATCGCCATAAACAGGTTGTTGAACACTTCCAGCATCACCGGGTCGGCTTTCGTGCCGATCGGGCTTTGGCGCTTGAGTTTTGTGGCGCGCGTCAGCACGAGATGGTTTTTCGCCGTCAGTTCCACGCGCCAGCCGGCTTCGACCACGACGGTCTGGTGCCGCTCGATGACGATGGCCGGGCCGGAGATTTTGGCTCCGGGCTTGAGCTGATCGCGGGTGAAGATTTTGGCCGCGTGTAATTTGCCACCGGAGAAAAACTTCGTGCGCCGGGCGGGCGAGGGGAGTTTCGCGCCGCTCTGGCGCCGCGTCGGCTCGCGGAATTTGGCGCCACCGCCGACCGCTTCCACCGACACCGCTTCGATCACTAGTTTCTTGCTGCGGTCGATGAAGCCGAAGCGCGCTTTATGCGCTTTCTCGAAGGCGCTTTGCATCTTTGCGACCACACTGGCCGGGACTTCAAGCGCCGTATCCATTCCGGCGTAGCGGATATGCGCGCGCACCAACAGCTTGATCTTGCCGCGCGGCACGCCTTGGCCGGCGACTTCCTTCGCTGCCTCCTTGCCGAGACGGCTCGCGATCTTGTTCAGCGCCGCCATCGCCTGCGCATTCAGCGGCAGCTCAGCCGCCTGCTGGCGTGTGGCGCGGATATCGGCCAGGCCCATGCCATAGGCCGAGAGCAGCGAGGAGAAAGGATGGATCAGCGCCGTGGTCATGCCGAGTGCGTCGGCGACCAGGCATGCATGCTGACCGCCTGCGCCGCCGAAGCAGTTCAGCGCGTAGCGCGTCACGTCATAGCCGCGCTGCACGGAAATTTTCTTGATGGCATTGGCCATGTTCTCGACCGCGATGCGCAGGAATCCGTCGGCCACTTCCTCCGGCGCGCGGCCGACCTCGCGCGCCAGCGAGGCGAAGGCGACGCGCACTGCCTCGGCATCGAGCGCCTCATTTTGTCGCGCGCCGAAAATCTTCGGAAAGAAATCCGGTATCAGCTTGCCCACCATGACATTGGCGTCGGTGACCGTGAGCGGGCCGCCGCGGCGATAGCTCTTCGGCCCGGGATCGGCGCCCGCCGAGGCGGGGCCGACACGAAAGCGCGCACCGTCGAAATGCAGGATCGAGCCACCGCCCGCTGCCACGGTGTGGATCAGCATCATCGGCGCGCGCATGCGCACACCCGCCACTTCGGTCTCAAAGCTGCGTTCGTAAGCGCCGTCGAAATGCGACACGTCGGTCGAGGTGCCGCCCATGTCGAAACCAATCAGCTTTGTGAATCCGGCCGCGCGGCCGGTTTCCGCAAGCCCAACCACGCCGCCGGCCGGGCCGGAGAGAATCGCGTCCTTACCCTGGAACAGCTCCGCCGCGGTGAGCCCGCCCGCGGAAGTCATGAACATGAGCTTCCCTCGCCCCGCATCTTCCTTCTCCCGCACCTTTTTGGGGGGAGGCAACGATGCAGCAGCTTCGGTGCTCAGCTCATCGGCCACCCGCGCCACATACCGCCGCAAAATCGGCGAGAGATAAGCGTCCACCACCGTGGTGTCGCCGCGGCCGATGAGCTTGATTAGCGGCGAGACTTCGTGGCTGACCGAGAGCTGCGGAAAGCCGATCTCCCGCGCCAGCGCCGCCACGCGCTGCTCGTGCGCCGGATGGCGATAGCCATGCATGAAGACGATCGCGACGGCTGCAATACCGTCCGCCCGCGCAGCTTTGAGTGCGGGCCGCAGCGCATCGAGGTCCGGCGCACGCTCCACCGTGCCGTCGGCTCGCACGCGCTCGTCCACTTCGATCACCCGCTCGTAGAGCACTTCCGGCTTCAGGATGTGCTTGGCAAAAATCTTCGACCGCGCCTGATAGCCGATCTTCAGCGCGTCGCCGAAGCCCATGGTGATGAGCAGCAGTGCGCGGGCACCCTTGCGCTCGAGCAGCGCATTGGTCGCCACCGTGGTGCCCATCTTAATGGCGCCGATGCGCTCGGCGGGGATCGGCTCGCCGCCTTGCAGTCCGAGGATATCCCGAATGCCCTGCACCGCGGGGTCGCCATAGGCTTCGGGATTTTCCGACAAGAGCTTGTGTGCGAGGAGCGTGCCATCCGGCCGCCGCGCCACCACGTCAGTAAAGGTACCGCCCCGGTCGATCCAGAAATCCCAGTGCGCCTGCGTCCGCCGCGTTTGCTTCATGTGCGTATTCAGGAACATGCCGCGCGCGAATGCGAAAGCCAAAAATGGCGGGGCACCCGACGGGTTCTCCGTCGGGCGCCCCTTAACAAGCATCAGCCAGCCTATAAGCCGGGTTCTGTATGGCGTCTTGCCCGAAGGCAGGACACGTGACGGCCATTCCTCTGGGACGCCGGTTGCCCGACGCCTCAAGCAACCTACCCGGGCGGCCGATCCGGATACAGATCTGGGAGATTGCTCCCCCGCGCCGCCCCTATTCGGTTTTGCTCCCGGTGGGGTTTGCCGTGCCGTTTCCGTCGCCGGAAACGCGGTGCGCTCTTACCGCACCCTTTCACCCTTACCGCGGCATACGCAACGCCCGCGGCGGTCTGCTCTCTGTGGCACTTTCCCTGAGATCTGCCCCGCTTTCACGGGGACAACTCCCGCCGGATGTTATCCGGCACCGTACATCCATGGAGCCCGGACTTTCCTCCACGGCAGCCTTTCGGCCATTGCCGCAGCGGCCGTCCGGCCGACTGACATCCTTAGAAGTGGTCGCTAATATGGACTGCGTCAAGCCAGAGCCCTAAGGCATAGGCTACACGGGCCGCTGGGTGGTCCATTCCGGAGGAAAATCATGGCGAGCGACTTCGAAGACCATTGCTGGAAAGACGTGATCCCGCCACACGTGCTTGAAATTTACTCCGGCTATGCGCGCAAGCTGTTCGTCGGGCCGTCGCCCGCGCTGGTCGCTGTCGATCTTTATGAATCGGCCTATCAGGGCGGCAACCGGCCGATGTCCGACCTCGCCAAGACCTATCCGGGCTCCTGTGGTGAAAATGCCTGGAGGGCGATCGAGCCGACCAAGCGGCTGTTCGCCGCCGCGCGGGCCGCCGGCATTCCGATCTTCTATTCCACCGGCGACACGCGGCCGGAGAGTCATCCGGGTCAGGTGAATGTCAGCGCGACCAAACGCCGTTCCAAGGCCATCCGCGACCCGGCGATGTATGCCATCCGGCCCGAGTTCAAGCCGCAGCACGGCGACGTAGTGATCTTCAAGCAGCGCGCCAGCGCCTTCTTCGGCACGCCGCTGACGGCGCATCTCAACCAGCTCGGCGTTCGCAGCGTGATCATGTGCGGCGAGAGCACGTCAGGCTGCGTGCGCGCCTCGGCGGTGGACGCCTTTTCCCACGGCTATCACGTTACCTTGGTGGAGGAATGCTGCTTCGACCGCAGCGACATTTCGCACAAGGTCAACCTGTTCGACATGCATCACAAATATTGCGACGTGATGCGTGTGGACGAGGTGGTGCAACACCTCGATGGCATGATGGCGCGTTCAGCAAAAGTGGAAACCGGTTTTGCGCCTGAACGCGTCAGAGCTATTTAAATTGAGCTTTTTCTTCACGCGAACCGGATTCCGCTTCGTTGAAAGCGCTCGAAGCGCAAGGCGGGTTGAATAACCCCGCTGAACCTACCAGCGGCGACGTTCCAACAGCTTGTGCAGCGTACGCAATGTGGAGCCGTCGGCGATGCCGTCGACTTTCGCCGGGCGAAAATGCCGCTGGAAGGCGGTGACCACGTCGCGGGTTGGTTCGTCAAACGTCGCGGTCACCGGAATGCCGTAGCCAAAATCGGCCAGAGCGATTTGCAGCCCACGCACGTCGTCGCTTGTTTGACCGAGCACAAGACTCGGCCCCTTTTCGGTGATGCGGGAGGGCGTCACCCATTCGCCGAGGCCGGAATCGGCCAGCAGCCGCCAGGGAAATTTCTCGCCGGGATCGCGCTTGCGGGAAGGCGCCACGTCGGAATGCGCCAGCACGCGATCGGGCCTAATACCGCGCCGCGCGATGATGCCGCGGCAGAGCGCGATCACCGCCGCGATCTGCCGGGAAGGAAAATCCGGATAGCCGAAATCGTGCCCGGGATTAGCGATCTCGATGCCGATCGCGGAAGAATTGATGTCGGTTTCGCCCGCCCAATGCGACTCGCCGGCGTGCCAGGCGCGGCGGTTTTCCTGCACCGACTGCACAATGCGGCCGTCCTCGAATACGAAATAATGCGACGAAACCTTGCTCTTCCGCGAGCACAGCCGGTTCAGCGCCTCCTGCGCGTTCTCCATCCCGGTGTAATGCAACAAGATGATGTCGGGGGCCCGGCCGTCCTTGCGCTCGTCATGCGTCGGCGAGGGCACGACGTTGGAAACGAGAGAGGATTCCGGCTGAAAACTCGGCATAGCCGGCGTATACCTGCCTTTACCCCGTAACAGAAGGTCGATCGAGAAGCCGACACGTACTGGAGGTTCTTGTCGCCAAGATGGCGAGAAAAAACGCCGGCCCAGCCAGGCTGGACCGGCGCTCTACTCAGACTGACGATGTTACACTACTGACGCTACTCACTCTGACGCTACTTCGCAGGTGCGCTGCTCCCGCCGCCGCCCGGCGCGGCACGCGGCTTGGAGGCCGGGCCCGATCCCGCCGAGGATGCGCCGGTCGTCGTGCGGTCCTCATGGCGCTTGAAGTCAGGGGCCTGCGCCAATTGGTCCTTGCTCATGTCGACCTTGGCCTTCCAGGTATTGTTCTCCTGGGTCAGCTGCACAGCTGACGGATTCAGCGCCACCTCCTTCGCGCCGACGCCGAGGAAGCCACCGATACTCAGAAGGTAAGCTTCAACCTTGCCGTCCTTGGAGACGAGGATGTCGCTGATGTCGCCAATCTTCTCGTTATTGTTGCCCATGACGTCGACGCCCTTCAGGTTAGACACGAGCATCTGGTTGGGCGACTGCGACGAAATGGTCGAAGCCGAGGCGCTGGCACTGCTGCTCGGCTTGGAGGCATCAGGCGTCGTCGCATCCGACTTCATCGCATCGGAAGAAGAAGACCCCGAGGGTGAAGCCGGCGAAGAGGCCGAAGGGGGAGTTGAACTGGGACTTGAGCTAGACGGCGACGGCGCTTGCGCCAGGGCGGACGACAGCATCAATCCGCTCAGCGCGGTCGAAAGCAATAGTTTTTTCAACATCGGGAAAACCTCCATGCACGTGGGTGTTATGTGGTGATGGCGTTGGGGCGCGGCTTCGTTCGCGGCTTGGAAGAACCGGCCCTCTATTAACCAACGTTTCAATGTGCGCCGGTGTTCCGCGCCGAATGATGCGCGATGACGCAATCGAGTCGGGAAAGTTTCCTGAAGCGACAACAAGTTCGCCGAATTGCGGGGCGGCGGCGAATACGCACGTGAGCGTGCGAATACGCACTATCTCAACTTTAAGTTGTAGCAACCGTTCCTTAAGATTAACTGGGGTTAATAGCGGCTGAAAAACTGCGTCGTGCCTGCTTTCTCGCCGGCGAGCGCAACGCCTCTTGATGAACGCCAAATCAGCCCATGATAGCCCACATTATCCCGAGTTCGGGATCGGTACGGCGGGTTCCGCGGGACAAGGGCTGCCATGGACCGCTCCATGCCCAATTTCGCGTGGTTTCGGGTGGTAGAATGACGATGGGCGATGACGGCGGGGAACCGGCTGTCGCTGGCGGGCTTGCCCGTCACATTCCCGTGCTTGCCCGCCCCGCGCTCGAGCACCTCAACATTCGCGACGGCGGCGTTTACATCGACGGCACCTTCGGTGCCGGCGGTTATGCGCGCCTGATCCTGGAAGCCGCCGACACGAAAGTGATCGGCATCGACCGCGACCAGACTGCGGTGGCGCGTGGCTTCGCCTTGGTCGAAGCATCCGCCGGCCGGTTGACGCTGGTGGAGGACCGTTTCTCGTCGCTTGATCGTGTCGCGCGGGAATGCGGTTTCGATGCCGTGGACGGCGTCGTGCTCGATATCGGCGTCTCGTCGATGCAGCTCGACGACGCCGGACGCGGCTTCTCCTTCCGGCTGGACGGCCCGCTCGACATGCGCATGGGCAAATCGGGACCGACGGCGGCCGACGTGGTGGCGGCGGCGTCCGAGCGCGCTCTCGCGAACATCATTTTTGTTCTGGGCGAAGAGCGGCATTCCCGCGCGGTCGCGCGCGCCATCGTCGCCGCGCGCAAGGAAAAGCCGATCGAAACCACCGGCGCGCTGGCCGACATCATCGCGCACGTGGTGCGTGGCAAGCCGGGCGAGATTCATCCCGCGACAAGAACGTTTCAGGCGTTGCGCATTTTCGTCAACGAGGAGCTCAATGAGCTGGCCGATGGCTTGGCTGCGGCCGAGCGCATCCTGAAGCCGGGCGGTCGACTGGTCGTCGTCTCCTTCCATTCGCTGGAAGACCGCATTGTGAAGAACTTCCTGGCCGAGCGCAGCCGCACGGCTGCCGGCTCGCGCCATCTGCCGACGGTGGATGCGCCGCCGCCCACCTTCAGCATCGTCACCAAACGTCCAGTCGTGGCGGACGAAGCGGAGATCGCCGGCAATCCACGCGCCCGTTCCGCCAAGCTGCGCGCGGGCGAGCGCACGCAAGCTGCGCCGCGCACTGGCGGCGCCGGGCGGCCCTTCGATCTCCCGTCGCCCGATAACCTGCTGCGGGGGCGCTGATGTTTGTGCGCCTGCTCAACATATGCGTGATCGCCGCTTTGGTTCTTGCCGCAGGTTATGTCTACGACATCAAGTACCAGTCAACGTTGCGCGCCGAACGTGTCGCCAAGCTGCGACACGATATCCGACGTGAGCGCGACGCCATCGCCAACCTGCGCGCCGAATGGGCGCGGCTCGGCAATCCGGGCCGCATCCAGACCCTGGCGCAGCGGCATCTCGCGTTGAAGCCGTTTCAGACCAATCAGATCGATACATTCGACAACCTGCCGATGCGGCCGCCGCAGATTGTACCGCCCGGAACCGAAGATCCCATCGCCGCCATACTAGAGATTATCAGCGAGGACCTGACCGCTTCTACCGGCGGCCTTGAATCCCCGCGTGGCGCCGGCAAAGGGGATCGGGAGCAATGAGCGGGTCGGGAGGAGCATTGCTGTCTTGGCGCCTGCGTTTGGTGCAGCGGCTGCTTTACGGGCAGAACGTAGACCGCAGCGTAAAATCGCGCGCCCGCGTCGGGCTCGCCATCCTGATATTTTCGATCGGATATGCGGTTATCGCGGGGCGGCTGATCCAGCTCGCCGCCGCGCCGGATAGCCAGACGGTGCGCCGGACGGTCGACGCGGTCTCCACTTCGCGCCCCGACATTCTTGGCCGCAACGGCGAAATCCTTGCCACCGATATCAAGGCAGCCTCGCTGTTCGGCGAGCCGCGCAAGATCATTGATGTCGACGAAGCGGTGGAATTGCTCACCGCGGTGCTGCCCGATCTCGACGCGGCCGAGCTGCGCGAGCGACTGTCCTCGCGCAAGGGCTTCGTCTGGCTCAAGCGCGACATCACCAAAAAGCAGCAGCAGGAAATCCACGGTCTCGGCATTCCCGGTATTGGCTTTCTCACCGAGAACAAGCGCGTCTATCCGAATGGCGCCGAGGTCTCGCATCTCATCGGCCATGTGAACATCGACAACCAGGGCATCGCCGGCATTGAAAAATGGCTGGACGCACGAGGGCTTGCCGACCTGCACATGGCGGGTCTTGCGGTCGACCGGATGGACAAGCCGGTCGAACTGGCCGTCGATTTGCGCGTGCAGCACGCGATGCGCGACGAACTGATGGCGGCGCGGGAAAAGTTCAAGGCGGTCGCGGCGGCCGGCCTGATCACCGACGTGCGCACCGGTGAGATCATTTCCATGGTGTCGGTGCCGGACTACGATCCGAACAATCCGAAGGAGGCCAACGATCCCACTCGCATCAACCGGCTCACGACCGGCGTCTATGAGATGGGCTCGACCTTCAAGGCGCTCACGATCGCGATGGCGCTCGATTCCGGCAAGGTGTCGCTGAGCTCATCTTTCGATGCACGCATGCCGCTGCGCTACGGCAAGTTCAGCATCCACGATTACCACGCGCAGAACCGCACGCTCACCGTGCCGGAAATCTTCACCTATTCCTCCAATATCGGGACCGCGCGTAGCGCGCTCGCGATGGGCGTCGAGCACCACAAGTGGTTCCTAAAGAAGATGGGCCAGCTCGACCGGCTGCGCACCGAACTGCCGGAAAGCGCCGAGCCGTTGGTGCCCAGGCGCTGGGGAGAACTGAACACCGTGACCATCGCCTTCGGCCATGGTCTTTCGGTCGCGCCGCTGCAGGCGGTGATGGGCATCGGGGCGCTGATGAATGGCGGCATGCTGATCCCGCCCACATTCATGAAGCGCAGCCAGGAAGAAGCCGCCAAGCTGGCGACCCGCGTGGTCAAGCCTGAGACCAGCGAAAAGATGCGCTACCTGATGCGGCTGAATGCCGAGAAAGGCACCGCCGGCAAGGCCGACGTGAAGGGTTATTACGTCGGCGGAAAAACCGGCACTTCGGAGAAGGTGGTTGGCGGCCGCTATTCCAAGAGCAAGCTGCTCAACAGCTTTACCGCGGTGTTGCCGGCCGACAAGCCGCGCTATCTGTTGCTCATTATGCTGGACGAGCCGAAGGCGACGCCGGAAACCCATGGCTATGCCACCTCCGGCTGGAACACCGTGCCGGTGGGCGGAGCGGTGATTTCCCGCGTCGCGCCTTTATTGGGGATTGAGCCGCGGTTCGATCTGCCGCCTTCCCAGCAGCTGATCCTGGCCAAAGGGCGCTAGAAGCACGATAGGGATAAAGCCTGATCCGGCTTGTCTTGCCGGGCGCTGCCGGGCATTCAATAGCCTATGAAGGTTGCGGAATTGCTCAGTGGGGAGGCCAGCGCCGATGCCGGCGCAGCCGCGCTCGACGTCACCGGCGTCGCAGCGGACAGCCGCAGCGTGAAGCCGGGCAATCTGTTCGTTGCCGTGGCAGGCAGCAAGACTGACGGGCTTCGTTTCCTCGACCAAGCCATGACGGCGGGCGCGGTGGCGATCGCTGCAGAGCGGCGGCCGGAATCTCTGCCACCAGGCGTTGCTTTTATTCAGGCCACCAATGCGCGGCGCTTTCTTGCCCGCAGCGCGGCGAAATTTTTTCCGCGTCAGCCCGCCACGATCGCGGCGGTGACCGGCACCAGCGGCAAGACCTCGGTTGCCGCCTTCACGCGGCAGATCTGGTCCGCGCTGGGCCATCGCGCCGCGAGCATCGGGACCGTCGGGGTGGTGACGCCGGAGAAGGAAATCTACGGCTCGCTCACCACGCCGGATCCGGTCGTGCTGCATCAGCAGCTCGATGTGCTGGCGGGCGAGGGGATCACCCATCTGGCGCTGGAAGCCTCCTCGCACGGTCTCGATCAACACCGGCTAGATGGCGTGCGCATCGCCGCTGCCGCCTTCACCAATCTCAGTCGCGATCACCTCGATTATCACCCGACGCTGGAGGCATATTTCGCCGCCAAGCTGCGGCTGTTCGAGGAGCTGATCGAGCCGTCCAGCACGGCGGTCATCAACGTCGATCATGAGCAGGCCGCCGCGGTCTTAGCCGCCGCGCGCAAGCGCCAGCTGACGGTGCTGACCATCGGCCGAAAGGCCGACGGCATTCGCCTGCTCGAAGCCGGCATTGATGGTTTTGCGCAAAAACTGCGCATCGCATTCGCGGGACGGCAATTCAGTTTGCGGCTGCCGCTGGTCGGTGGGTTCCAGGTGGAGAATGCGCTTACCGCCGCGGGGCTCGCGATCGCGACCGGCAGCGATACCGATAAGGTTTTCGCCGCATTGGAAAAACTGCAGGGTGCGAAGGGCCGGCTTGAGTTGGCGGGCGAGCGCGAGGGCGCGCCGGTGTTCATCGACTATGCGCACAAGCCAGACGCACTCGCCAAAGCGCTGGAGGCCTTGCGGCCTTATGTGACCGGGCGGCTTGTCGTCGTATTCGGCGCGGGCGGCAACCGCGATGCCGGCAAGCGGCCGATGATGGGCGCCATCGCCGTGGAAAACGCCGACCGCGTCATTGTTACCGACGACAATCCGCGCAGCGAACAGCCTGCCGCCATCCGGGCGGAAATTCTGGCTGCGGCGCGCGGCGCCCGCGAGATCGGCGACCGCGGCGAGGCGATCCGCACAGCGGTGTCCGAATTGAAGCGAGGCGACGTGCTATTGATTGCTGGCAAAGGTCACGAAACCGGACAGATCATCGGCGATAAGGTCTTGCCATTCAGCGATCACGAAGCGGTCGCGGTGGCGCTGAAAGGGGCGGCATGAGCGAGCGGCCATTATGGGCCATCGATGCGATGGCCGCCGGCATGGGCGCGCAGCGCGAGGGCCCGCTGCCGGAGAGTGTGCGCGGCATTTCCATCGACAGCCGCAGCATCGGCCCGAGCGAGGCCTTCTTCGCCATCAAGGGCGACAACCGCGACGGGCATGATTTCGTCAACAACGCGCTGCAGGGCGGCGCCGCGCTTGCAGTGGTGGCCGCCGACAGGCGCGACCAGTTTCCCAAGGGCGCGCCGCTCCTCGTAGTGCCCGATGTGCTCGAAGGCCTGCGCGATCTCGCTCGCACCGCGCGCGCACGCCTGCAAGCCAAGGTGATCGGCGTCACCGGCTCGGTCGGCAAAACCGGCACCAAGGAAGCGTTGCGGCTCGCGCTATCGCGCGAAGGCGAAACCCACGCCTCCGTCGCTTCCTACAATAATCATTGGGGTGTGCCGCTATCGCTCGCCCGCTGCCCGGAGACTGCGCATTTTGCGATCTTCGAAATGGGCATGAGCCACGCGGGCGAGATCGAACCCCTCACGCGCCTGGTGCGGCCGCATGTGGCGATCATCACCACGATCGAGCCGGTGCATCTGGAATTCTTCCCGTCCATGGAAGCCATTGCCGATGCCAAGGCGGAAATCTTTCTCGGGCTGGAGCCGGGCGGCGCCGCCGTGATCAATCGCGACAATCCGCACTATGAACGTTTGCGGCAGAAGGCCATGGCGGCGCAGGTCGGCCGCATCATTTCTTTCGGCCAGCAGGCCGATGCGGACGTGCGGGTGCTGGAATTCTCACTGCATCCCGATTGCTCGGTCGTGCATGCATCCGTGCTCGGCGTGGAGGTGACCTACAAACTCGGCGCGCCCGGACAGCATCTGATCTGGAATTCGCTCGCGGTTCTTGCCGCCGTTTCGCTGAGCGGTGCGGATCTCGCGCTTGCTGCGCTTGCGCTCGCCGAATGGAAGCCCGCCACCGGCCGCGGCACGCGCATCACGCTCGGCCTGCCGGGCGGCACGGCTGAGCTGATCGACGAGAGCTATAATGCTAATCCCGCCTCCATGCGTGCGGCACTGGCGCTGCTTGGCCAGGCGGCGCTGGGCCCACGCGGGCGGCGCATCGCCATTCTCGGCGACATGCTCGAGCTCGGCGCCGATGGCGAGCGGCTGCACCGCGAACTGGCGGAAGCTGTCATCGGCAACAACGTCGACATTGTGCTCTGTTCCGGTCCGCTGATGCGGCATTTGTGGGAGGCTCTTCCCTCCGAACGCCGGGGAGGCTATGCGGACACATCATCGGAGCTCGAATCGCACGTGCTTGCCGTGGTCCAGCCGGGAGACACCGTGATGGTGAAGGGCTCGCTCGGTTCCCGCATGGGCCCTCTGGTCAAGGCACTGGAACGCCGCTACCCCTATCGCGTCGCCGCTTCGAAGGCGTCCGCTTAAGGTTGATCCGATGCTTTATTGGCTTATCGAATTTTCCGATAAAATCTCGTTCTTCAACGTCTTTCGTTACATCACCTTTCGCACCGGCGGCGCGACCGTCACCGCCTTGCTCTTCGTCTTTCTGTTCGGATCCTCGATCATCGACCTGCTGCGACTGAAGCAGGGCAAGGGCCAGCCGATCCGCGCCGATGGCCCGCAATCGCATCTCGTCACCAAGAAGGGCACGCCCACCATGGGCGGGCTGATGATCTTGTCTGGCATCGTCGTGTCCACGGTGCTGTGGGCTAATCCGCTCAACCCATATGTCTGGATCGTGCTCGGCGTCACTCTCGGCTTCGGCCTGGTCGGCTTTTATGACGACTATTTGAAGGTGACGCGCCAGAGTCACACCGGGTTTTCCGGGCGCACGCGCATCCTCGCCGAAGCGTTGATCGCGGCCGGCGCCTGCTTTGCCTTCTCCCAGCTCGGCAGGATGCCGTTCGCGACCTCGCTCGCTTTCCCGGTATTCAAGGATCTCATTTTCAATCTCGGCTTGTTCTTTATTGTGTTCGGCGCCTTCATCATTGTCGGCGCCGGCAATGCGGTGAACCTCACCGACGGGCTGGACGGGCTCGCCATTGTGCCGGTGATGATCGCCGCGGGCAGCTTCGGCCTGATCGCCTATCTCGTCGGCAACGCGGTGTTCTCCGACTATCTGCAGATTCACTACGTCGCGGGCACCGGCGAGCTGGCAGTGCTATGCGGCGCGGTGATCGGGTCGGGCCTCGGTTTCCTCTGGTACAACGCGCCGCCGGCCTCGGTTTTCATGGGCGATACCGGTTCATTGGCCTTGGGCGGAATGATCGGCGCGATCGCGGTGGCGACCAAGCACGAAATCGTGCTGGCGATCATCGGCGGGCTGTTCGTGCTGGAAGCGGTCTCGGTCATCGTGCAGGTGGTGTCCTTCAAGCTGACCGGCAGGCGCGTGTTCAGGATGGCGCCCATCCATCATCATTTCGAGCAGCTCGGCTGGACCGAGCCGCAGATCGTGATCCGCTTCTGGATCGTCGCGGTGGTGCTGGCACTAGCCGGCCTCGCGACCCTGAAGCTGCGTTAACCCCGGCTCGCCCGCGTGACTCCCATCACCACTTTCGCCGGCAGGAAGGTCGCGGTCTTTGGCCTCGGCGGCTCCGGTCTTGTCAGTTGCAGCGCGCTGCTCGCGGGCGGCGCCGATGTCGTCGGCTTCGACGATGATGCCGCCAGCGTGGCGAAGGCCACTGCGGCGGGAATTCCCACCGCCGATCTGCGCAACATCGACTGGTCGCGCATCGCCGCCCTGGTGCTGGCGCCGGGGGTTCCGCTGACGCATCCGCAGCCGCACTGGACCGTGGCGCTGGCGAAAGCCGCCGGCGTCGAGATCATCGGTGACGTGGAATTGTTCGGCCGCGAGCGCGCGGCGCGCGCACCCAATGCGCCTTTCATCGCGATCACCGGCACGAATGGCAAGTCCACCACCACCGCGCTCACCGCGCATATCCTGCGCAGCGCCGGGCGCGACGTGCAGATGGGTGGCAATATCGGTGTGGCGATCCTTTCGCTGCAGCCGCCCGCGCCCGAACGCGTGCATGTGATCGAAGTGTCCTCCTATCAGATCGACCTCGCGCCGACGCTGAAGCCGACCGTCGGCATGCTGCTCAACATCACTCCCGACCATCTCGACCGTCACGGCAC
>JAXDOO010000256.1:0-12992 GCA_034668865.1 Alphaproteobacteria bacterium | reverse complement strand
GGTATCAGCGACGCGCGAGCTCGCTGCCTTCGGCCACGGCCTGAAGCTCGAGGCGATACCGGCCAATGTAATACAGAAGGCGAAAGAGGCGATCATCGACACCGTCGGTGTCTGCATCTTCGGCGCTGGCCTGCCATGGGGCCGCATGGTCATTGAGTACGCGCAGCTCTATGGAGCAGGCGGCACCGGAACGATCCTGGGCACCAACATCAAAGTAATGACGCCATTCGCCGCGCTCGCGAATGGCGTGCTCGGCCATGCGTTTGAGATGGATAACCTGCGCCAGCCGAGCATGGGCGTGCATTATGGCTCCACGCTGGTCCCAGCTCTGTTTGCCGTGGGTGAGGAGGTTCACGCCAGCGGAAATGACATCCTCAACGCCTTCGTCGCCGGTTCCGAAGTGATGTGCCGCATAGGACTTGCGGCCGAGAACACGGCCGAGAAGGTGGGCTTCCACTCGCCGGGCATCACTGGCACCTATGCCTCGACCGTCGCTGCGGGCCGTCTACTTGGCCTGACGAAGGAACAGATGGTGCAGGCCTTCGGCATCGCCGGCTCGCTCTGCAGCGGCCTGCTCGCCTTCAGCAAGGCCGGCAATGGCGGCATGGTTAAGCGCTTGCATATCGGCCGCGCTTCCGAGAGCGGCGTGCTGGCGGCGCGCTTGGCCAAAAACGGATTCACCGGCCCGGACACGATCCTGGAAGGCAAGTTTGGTGTGTTCGCAGCTTTCACCCGCGACGCGAAAATGGAGCGTCTGCTCGACGGCCTCGGCACCCGATGGGAGACGCTCCGCGTTTGCGTGAAGTGCTACGCCGCGCACATTACAGCCCACACGCCGATGCGATTGCTCGAGGACCTCAAGCGGGAGCACGGCTTTACTGGCGAAGACATCGCCGAAATTAGTGCTGCGACCAGTGAGAAGGTTCTGAGCCACCACAATATTACGGTGGCCCGAGACGTGGCAACAGCGCAATACAGCTTGCCGTTCTGCCTCGCCATCGCTGCTTATCGCGATCCGCGCCAGCCGAACTCGTTCCTCGATGCACCGCATGAGGACAAGGGGATCAGGGACCTCGCGACGCGCGTGAAGCTGCGATTGAATCCGAAGAGCGCGGAGCCGGGCAAGGCCTGGGCGACGAAGCTCGACGTTGTGCTGCGTGATGGGCGCACCTTGTCCGCCTCCGGCGACGGCTTCCGCGGCGCGCCCGACACGCCGATGTCCGATGCCGAACTTCACGCCAAGTTCCTGGCGCTTTCAGCGAGTATGGGCGAAGACAGGAGCCGGCGCCTGCTGGAAGGCCTGCAACGCCTTGAGGACTACAAAGATGTCGCGGTGCTCACCGCATCCTGAATCAAAGGCACATGGCGCGATGGCGAGAATAGGTTCACAAAAGCAAACTCCATTGGCGCCATCAGCAGCGCGCGCTCGCTATTCCGAAACCCTTCCGCTTCGGCTCGAGAACTGCGCGGCTGGCGCGTTTGCCACGCGAATCGTATTTTAGACTAACTGCTCAATTGCAGATCGGATGACAACCACGGGGAACGCGGGCTCCACCTCGACGACTCGAGGTGCCGATCGAAGGAGCTCTATCCTCGCTTCATTTGGCAGTCCGCCAGCGCATTGAAGTTCGGCGTCAGACCGCAGCCGGGTTGCGAGGATACGCGTACGATGTTGTTTTCAGGTTTTGGTGGATCGATGAAGATCCGCTCCCCGACCTCCTGCATACCGAGGTGGAACTCCACGCGCCAGCCGTTCATAAGGCCAGCCATCGTGTGGAGATTGTAAAGCGGCCAACCGCCGCCGTTCGCGATCTGGATATTGAAGGCCTGCGCCATGTGCGCGACTTTCTGAGTTTCCGTATAGCCGCCGTTGTAGCAGACGTTCGGCTGCAGAATGTCGACCGCCTGATGTTCGATGAGCTCGCGGAAGCGCCAGCGGTGCCCCTCCATCTGCCCTGCGGAGATCGGAATACGCGTATGCCTGCGGAGGTCGGCCATTGCCCGAACATCGTTCGCGTATACCGGCTCCTCGAACCAGGTAATGTTGCAATCCTCGATCGCCCGACAGAGCAGCTTTGCATCGACCGGGGAGAATTTATAGTTGGCATCCAGCATCAGTTCGACGTCTGGTCCGATGGCCTCGCGGACTGCCCGGACGCGTTTTGCATCCTCAGCCCAGCCGTCCTGGTGGACGCCCACCACCATCTTCAAGCGCGTCACGCCCTCTCGGACCTGGATCAGAGCGGCTTCAACCAGTTGCTCGCGATCATAAACCGGGAAGCCGAATGTCACGTAGGTTGGCGCCCAATCGCGCGCGCCGCCCAGAAGCTGCGCCACCGTCCGGCCTGAGGCTTTGCCTTTGATATCCCAGCAGGCGATGTCCAACGCCGACAGCGCGAAGGACACGACGCCCGTGAAGGTGCGCATGTTCAGGGCCCACCATACTTTCTCGTGGATCGCCTCCGTGTCCCGCGGATCCATGCCTTTCACGGTGTCGAGGAAGTCGTATTCGAGTGCCGCCACCACCGACCAGGGCAGGAACTGGCCTCCGGTTATTCCGTAACCGGTGATTCCCTCATCCGTTCCGACCTCGCAGAACACGATCCGCCTCGTCACGACGTTCTTCGTGAAGAGCGGAAGCGGAACTTCGATGTGATGGGCAGTGGCCTTGATGTCGACGATCTTCATGTTTCCTCACTCGTGGTCTGAATTCGACGACGCAGTACTGCCCGGGATCGCCGATATGAGCGAGTTCGCTCGGCTCGAGGATGCTGTACCCGCCGGGCCTGACGCTCGCTTTGCGATTGAGATGCAATCCGGGGGCAAGATGACAGACCTGCCGACATGGCATACAGAGGGATACATCAATGAACGTTTGTACTCAATCCGCTCGCCCATTTGAGGAGACTGATGGACCTACCCGACGACTACGTATCCGAAGGCACAGCGGAGCTCGCAGCCTACATCGCAAATGCGCTCGCCGCCCCAACTCCTGAAGATGTGCTCGAGAAGGCACGCCACCACCTGCTCGATACCATAGCTGCGATGGTCTCCGGATCCCGGCTGAGAGCGGGCCAGCTTGCGACCACCTATGTCCGCTCCATGGCGGGCGCGCCGCTATGCACCGTGGTGGGCGCGGATTTCTTGACGACTCCGGCCGACGCGGCGCTCGCGAACGGCATGATGGCGCATGCGGATGAGACGGACGATTCTCATCTCGGCGGACGCTTCCATCCGGGTTGCGGCATCGTGCCCGCAGCGCTAGCCGCCGCCGAGATCGGCCGTCAAAGCGGCAGAAATCTTCTCAAGGCGGTGGCGCTCGGATACGACATCGGCACGCGCTTTAATCTTTCGCTCGGGCCGCGCAAGCTCTACGTCGGCGGACACAGCACGCACAGCGTAGGCCCGCTGTTCGGCGGCGCGGCGGCGGCAGCAGCTCTCATGGGTTTCACGCCGGAGCAAATCCGGCATCAGCTTTCCTACGCGGCCCAACAGGCGTCAGGGATCCAATGCTGGTCCCGCGACGATCAGCATATCGAGAAGGCATTCGACTTCGGCGGCATGACGGCACGTAACGCTCTGACGGCCGCGACGATGGTGGCCGCCGGATTCACCAGTGTTGCGGACTCGTTTGCAGGAGACAACAATTTCTTCACGGCTTTTTCGCAGGATTCTCGGCCGGAAGAACTGTGGAAAGAGCTGGGTACCCGTTTCGAAATCCGGGCCGCGACGATTAAGAAATGGTGCGTCGGCTCTCCGGTCCAAGGTGCGATCGATATCATCACGCTCTTTATGGAGCGCGACGGTCTGACGGCCGATGCGGTTGCAAGTCTTGTCATCGAGCTTCCCGATGACCGGTGCCGCCTGGTCGACAACCGCACGATGCCAAATATCAATGTGCAGCATCTCGTGGCGCTCACATTGGTCGATGGGGGCATGAGCTTCGCGAGCTCCCATGACCACGGCCGCATGATTGATCCCAGGATCCTGGCGCTGCGAAACAAGATCACGCTTATTCCCAATCCGGAGCTGACGACCGCCTTGCCGCCGCGCCAGGTCATCATCAGCGTCAGGACCACGACGGGGAAGGAGCTTCATCACCGGACACATGCCGTCAAGGGAACGCCGGACAACCCGATGACGCGCCAAGAGGTAATCGACAAGGCGATCGATCTTGTCGGGCCCGTCTTCGGTTCGGAGCAGGGTCGGAAGCTCGTCGAAACCGTGATCGGCATCGAACGTGTTGAAGACCTGATCGCGACATTGCGGCCTCTGCTCAAAGCCGATCGGAAAGCCGCCGGATTGCAGACGGCGATGCCGAGCGCCATGCGGCGCTGAACAAGCATTTCCATGATCGCATCGGCGAGGCGGCCCATAACGGATATCTAGAACGTTCCCGGCACGACGTTCGAGGTCAAATCAGAGTGCTGCCCGCCCCTCTGCGAGCGCGGCAATCGCGGTCGGCATGGCAATTCCGGACGGCTCCGCGACCCTCTTAATGCTGTCATACACCTCGGGCGTCAACGGGATGCCGTTCTCCAGGTGCTCGCGCTGACGCCGTGCCTCAGGCTCTCCCGGATAGAGAACCTCCGTAAAGCCGGCCGCCGGCTTCAAGGCCTTGAGGCGCGCTATCGCCGTTTCCATCCGCTCGTTGAATTCGGCGAGGGGCATGAAGGCCTCCACCTTCATGGCGAGGAAGAAGTGCCCGACGTCTTGCGGTTCATCGAAGTCGCGCGTCATGTCACGGATCGTTCCCGCAAAGCCGGAACCGGACAGCACTCCCCCCAGAATATCGATCAGCATCGCGAGCGCGGATCCTTTGACCCCTGCAAACGGCAACATGACTCCCGCGAGCGCGGTCTCCGCATCGGTCGTGGGGCGTCCGAGTTCGTCGAGTGCCCACCCTTCGGGGATGGGCTTGCCGTGTCGGGCGGCGAGACGGATGTGGCCTCGCGCGGCGACGCTGGACGCCATGTCCATGACCCAGGGAGCATGCGACCCGGCCGGGACCGCGACTGCGATCGGATTGGTGCCAAAGAGCGGTTCGCGGCTGCCGAAAGGCGCAAGCGACTTCGAGGCGGGCGTGAGAGTGATCCCGATGCAGTCATGCGCCACGGCCTGCAAGGGGTAGTGGGCCGCTGCGCCGAAATGATTGCTGCGGTGCGCAGTAGCCGCACCGATCCCGAAGCGCTCGGCCCTGTCTATGGCCTCCGACATGGCGCGATTGGCGACCACGGGGCCCATTCCATTGCCGCCGTCGATGTTTGCTGCCCACGGCATTCGGGAGGTCACCACGATCTGAGGCCGGGGTTCGACCAAGCGTTTCGGAAAACGTCCGACGTAAGACGGTATTCTGGCCACTCCGTGCGTATCGATACCCCGCAGATCGGCGGCCACGAGACTTTCGGCCACGATCTTGGCATCAGACGGCGGCAATCCTTCGTGGACAAAGATAGACGTCGCAAGCCGCGTCAGATCACCGGCACGGTATTTCTGCAGGCTATCGCCCATAGGAGACTTTTTCCGACATGACGGCGACTTGCGAGGAGAGGGCGAGCGAGACGACTCGCCCTCTATCTTCGTCAACGGACGACTTTGATGCCTGCTCCCTTGAGAATCTCGCGTAGCTGGTCCTGGTAGGTCACCAGGAATTTCCCGAGCTCCGCAGGACCGAGATACGCGTTCTCGAGCTGCGTCGACTTCAGGTACTCTTTGTAGGCGGGAGACGCAGCAGCGCGCTTGAAGAAATCGGCGTAGTAGGCCACTGCCGCTGGCGACATTCCAGGAGGGCCGACCACGCCACGCGACTGCGGGACATTGGGAATGGCGAACCCGGCCTCCTTGATCGTGGGGACGTCGGGAAAGCCCTCGATCTTCTGGTCTGCGATCTGCGCAATAGGCCGCAGCTTGCCGCTGCGGATCAGCTCACCCGCTTCGCTCGGCTCAATCATCATCATGTCGACATGGCCGCCCAGCACTGCCGCGATGCGCTCGCCGCCCGAAGGAAATGAAATAAACGACCACTCTGCCTTGGTGTGATTCATCAGCACGTGCCGCACCACAGCGTCACGAGACAGCACCGAGCCGCCCGACTGCTTCAACTTTCCAGGGTTTGCCTTGGCTGCATCGATGAAATCCTTCAACGTCTTGTAAGGCGAGTCAGCCCGCACGACCACGAGGGCCGGCTCCAGCACCAGGCCGGCGATCGGAGTGAGCTTGTCGATGGTAACCGGAGCGGCTTCCTGCACGAGCCCGTCGGTGACCCACACACTCGAATAAATCGCGATGATGTGGTCGTCGCCGGCCTTCTCGCGCAGGTAAGACATGGCGTTAGTGCTGCCGCCCCCGGTCCTGTTGCTGACGTTGAAATTCGCGGAAGGCAGGTTGTCTTTTTTCAGGGCGACCAGAACAGCACGAATGAATGCATCGTTACCGCCCCCGGCGCCGGTATGAACGACGATTTCCACGGGTTTAGTCGGCGTAAACTGTTGAGCACTGGCAACGCTCGTAGCGGCCACAATGCCAAAGAGAGCTCCTAATAAGGCACGTTTCATTGCTTTCTCCCCTATAATCGGTTGTGCGACGGTTCTAAGACGCTCGTTAGCCGGATCTTCTCATGCAGAAAACTCCACCGGCGCGAACGACGGCACAGAGCAGGTGAGATTAAGACCAGACTGCAAACAGGCACCTGCGGCAAATTCGCTGAGCCGACGGCTGACCTCGAGGCGGAGGGGAGCGACGCCGTACTCGACCGGCGCCTGTTTGCAGCACTCATGGCTAGAGCGTTCCACCTGTATGTTGCGACTTGATTGCCGACGTGTGCCGCGTCCGCTTCTGGAAGCTTGAGTGGTTGCTCTCGGCTGCGGATCTGCCCATCTATGATGCACCGTAGCATACTGAGATATTCAGAGTTGGCAATCAGTGACGGCAAGCCGCGCGGCGTAGTTGCCGCCAAGGACCTGGCGTCTGCCGTGTATGCTGCCGAGGAGTTGGACGAAACCTCGAAGTTGCGGGTGACAGTCGTACCGACCATAACAACTAAGCAAGTTGAGAACTTGGGACAGTATGGGCGAAGGAAAATAAAGGGCAGGATTTCTCAATGGTCAGCGTGGATTTTCAAACAAAAAGCAAATTGGCACCTACCGGTCGCCTGCGCGTGGGCATCGCGGTGGGAGATGCAATTTCAGCGGTCTGGACGAAGCGTGACCCGGCGACCGGTCAACCTCGCGGTCCAACTGTCGATTTGGCGCAGATTTTTTCCGAGCGCACGGGTCTGCCGTTGGTTCTTGTCGAGTATGGGAGCTCGGGTGAAATCATCGAAGCGGCGTCGTCTGGGAATTGGGACGTTTCGTTCACACCGGTTGACGAGGAAAGGAAGGTCATCGTCGATTTCGGACCAAACTTCGCGCTCGGCGAAAGCACCTACATGGTGCCAAAGGATTCTGCGATCTTCAATCTTAGTGACGTGGATCGCCCTGGCGTTCGCGTTTTCGGAGTCGAAAACACTGCGACAATCCGAAGCTCACGTCGCTTGCTCAAAAATACTACGGCCGTTGGTCTCGCTAGTTTAAGCGAAGTGCTGGAGAAATTCCGCGGCGGACAAGCCGACGCAATAGCGCTGGGTAAGGAATCGCTTCTCAGCATCCTGCCCGAATTTCCTGGGGCCAGAATCCTAGATGGAAACTTTCTGGCCTCGGGAACCGCCGTAGCCGTCCCGCGCGGGAATGCCGTAGCGCTAAAAATTTTCAGTGAACTTCTTGAAGAATTGAAGGCGAACGGAACAATCAGAAGAGTTTTCGATAAGCATGGCATGACCAGCTCTACAGTCGCTCCTCCTGATTCAAGATACTAATTGTAGCCCCGAGGTCGCTTATGATCACATTACGGATAGGCGCGCCGCATAGCGGCTGCGCCTCTAACCGAGCCTGAAGCAACACCGATTTTGGCCATGACCAACTGGCGCGGCGTCTCGGCGCACCTGTTGCTCAGCGAGGCCAAGCTCGACAAGATGTCCGATCTGTTTGATAGCATGGCATAAGGAGGCGCGCGCATGAATATCCGCGATCGGATCGGCTTGGATGTCGGACGGCGCTCGAGCATCGAGGATGGGATCAAAGCGGCGATCGAGCACGGCGTTCGCTATCTAGATCTCAAGATCGACGTCCCACCGAACTCCGTTGAGACGCTGACCGATCAACGGGTCGCCGCTATTAGGCAGGCGTGTGACCACAACGGCATCCACATAGGCATCCACACGCTCTCCGCCGTTAATGTGGCCGAGGTCGCGCCGCATGTGCGTGAGGGGGTCGACCGTTATCTGTTTGGCCATCTCGAGGCATGCAAACGCCTTGGCGGCGAGTGGATGGTGGTGCACGGCGGTTTTCATTTCACCAGCGACTTTGCGATGCGGCGTGACGCTGCGATCGAGCGTTTGGCGGGGCTCAGCGAACGCGCGGAGCAACTTGGCATCAATCTGCTCTTTGAGAACATGAACAAAGAACCGGCCGACGCCGAGGTGCGCTATCTCGGATACAACGTCGAGGAAACGCAGTATTTTCTGGATCGGCTCAAATCGCCACGGCTGCGCTGGGCCTTCACCGTCAACCATGCGCATCTCGTCCCGGAAGGTGTCGAGGGGTTTCTGCAGGCCTTCGATCTTGGACGTTGCGATGAGGTCCGGCTCGCCGATTGCTGGCGAAATGGCAAAGAGATCCACCTCAAGCCGGGGGAGGGCGACCTGGATTTTGCGGACGTGTTCCGCCGCCTCGAGGGCGGGGGTTTCAAGGGCCACTACATGACCGCCTTCGGCTCGCTCCAGGACATGATCAAGGGTCGCGAGCAGCTCGCGAAACTCGCCGACTTGTCAACTCGATGAATTCGCTGCTTCTGTGAGATAATTCGCGCTTCTGTGAGGTCTTTCGAGCCGATGTATTCTGCGATGGAGTCGAGGCACGGCACTTCAGCCCCGTTCGTTGGATATCACATTGCTGTGCTACTTGCGCTCGGTGGCGGACTGGTGACGTCGGTCATTGCCGCGGTAGCTGGCGCCGCTGTGGTGCTGTTCGCTTGGCGCATGGCTAAGTAGCAAAGCACGGGCCAGGTCCTTCTGCCGGCACTGGTCCATTTGTTCGAACACTTACCGGCTTGCAGCCAACGAACCGGATTGTAATTTTTCTCATTCGCATTCACTTTCGCCTGATGTAGGTTCACGTGCGGGCCGGCATAACGAATATTACCGCGACGGCCTCGATGTCCTTGTCAGTGTTATCGGGTTCAGATTTGGGGATCTACGTCCCGCCGCGCCTATAGAGTCATGGCTCCTCTGGCAGGGCTGAACAGGAGCCGAGACAGGGGAAAGCCGCATCCAGCAAAACGGTTGGTTCCTCACTCCGTCTAACGGAATCGGCGTCTAGAGTAACAGCGGTCTGCGCCAGTGCTTTGCCGTTCAACCGCGCGCCAGTCATAATCACAATGGATGTTTTGTCTAAGATATTTCCATTAAAGACCGCCGTCGTTCCAATGGTGGTTTTTCCTGCGACCTGCCAGAAGATGTTTTTGGCGCGGGCCCCTCCTTGGAGGATTACCCTTTTTCCGGAACTGATGTTCAGGGTTCCCGCTATTTGGAAGATCCAGACGGCATTCTCGTTGCCCGCAAGCGTAACGTTAGTAGGAATGATCACGCCTGAACTCCACTTGTAGAGTCCCGGTCTAATGGTCATGCCGCCGATATTACCGCTGCCTAATTCCGTAGCGGTAGGATTGGTTCGTCCCGCGGCGTCGTTGTACGCGAGCTGCATGTCGTGTACAGCCGTCGTCAGCATAGTCGGAGTTGGAGACGTGTAATTGGCCGCAAAGACCTTGCCGGTCACTTTCGGCGAAGTCGAAAATCGGCCGTTGCTATCCAGCTTGAGTCCAAACCCCGTTATAGCGGTGCTGGCAATAGGACTAACTCCGATGTTTCCAATAATAGCGGTAGCTCCGGTGTTTGATATTCCTGCTTTTGAGAGTATCGCGAAATTACCCGCCGATCCCAGATTTACCGGTGTGGCGGCGCGACTTATCGCGGGCATGGTGGCAGTTAGGAAGAGGGTAATAGCCACGGCCATTGCGGCCTGATTCTGCGTTTTCATTGGGTTCCCTTATGTGAAAACTTTAGTGGAAGGAGTACGTTCGTCGCTCTGATCAGGGCCGTTCAAGATTGGCGCCCCACATTGTTCTTTGGCAGCCCGCGCCGGCAACCCGCCGACCACTCTGCCTGTGTGAATCCCGCATATTTCAAAGGACCTACTAGATGGGAGCTAGGCTCTATGAGGTACATCGTGGGCGCAAGATCGCCGCTCGAAGGCGCACGATACACACGGGGTAAGCGCGCCGTCTGGATGTGCTGACATTCGGCACACTCAAAGGTACGAAGGTCGTTTTCGGGCGTGTCCGGATCGATGCGAGTCAGCTCCATCAGAGTTCCGCACTTGGGACACGATGATTGCACTGTCTGCGTCGGGCAAGATACGCGGCACTGAGTATCGGGCATAGCAATTCCCCTTGTTCAGGCGGGAGCACTACCGAGTCTCTCAGTCACCGGCGCCTGGCACGCGCCGAGTCGGTGATGGCGCCAGAATGCAATTTATCGCGGCGCGCAATCTGAGCAGAATTGACCACTTTCCAAATGATTTGGCACCCAAGGTCGCCAAGGCGCTAACAATTTCGCCACAAGTCGAAATAAGCTTCCTACCCACTTTCCGATGTGACACCCCAAGAGCGACAGACACGTTCTGTTATCAGCGTGTGCCCATTAGAAAGGGGAGCAGCGCCGCCGCTCCCCTCACCAAACTGACCGCGCGCGGGCGTTGCGTCAAACCTCACCGTGTTTCCACGATAAAATCCATGTCGGGTCCGCTTTCGCTGCTAATGCCATGATCGGACACGATTAGCGAAGAGCCCGATGTCAGCAGTTCAGCAATGCGCACAACCGCATCCGGCGGCATTTCGATGCGATCGAGAGCCGCGTTGGCTTTCTCCGGCGACGGCACAGGTGGGCTCGTCTCCACCATGTGTTTGATTGCCGAGTTGGGCCGCCTGGTCGAGCCTGGGTGCGCGCGAGGAGAGCTCTCTGGAATCGACATGACGGTCCAGCGAAAAGCCGTATCCCCAAGCCGCGACCTCATCAGGGTAAACACATGCGTTCCCAGCGACTCCTCCGGATCCCGGATCGTGACCGGAGCCTCGAACAGGTGCTTGAGGCCATGACGCACAAAGAGCTTGTTCGATTTACGGCTCACAAGAATGGAGATCGGGACGGTCTTTCGTGCCGAATCTGGAATTTGGGCAGTAACCTGTTGCGGTTGCGAATCGGTCGCGGACGTTGACAGTGAGGGCACCTCTGCGACCTCGATCATCGCGTTGTCCGAAATGACAGCTGCGGTCTTCGCCAGGGCGTACGCCGCTTTTGGCTTGGATTGCGGGAGGCGAGGATTGGCGATCTCGACCGGTCGGACATCGTTGGGCGCGATGATCACACGAGTGCCGCGCTTTGTGAGATGCCACAGTCGAATGGCAAAATCCCTTTCCAATCGAATACAGCCGTGCGACGCGGGATATCCCGGCAGAACCCCCGCATGCAGCGCAATGCCGGACCAGGTAATGCGCTGCATGTAGGGCATTGGGGCGTCGCTATAGAGATTTGAGCGATGCCATCGCTGTTTGCTGATGACGCTGAATATGCCGGAGGGTGTTGGGTGATCGGGGACTCCCGTGGACACCGAAGAGCGTGCGATCAGCGCGCCATCGTCATAAACCGAGATCCGCTGGTCAGCGATCGAGATTACGATGTGTAGCGGGCCCTTTTCCACGTCCTGGGCCGGCGCTTTTTTCGTTAGTCTGGAATTTGCGTCCCTGTGGTGGTGCTTATGCCGGGCCGGAGCATGATTGGCCCACCAAGGTCGGAACTGCGGCCATAACGAGAATTGGGCTTGTGCGGGCTGAACGGCAACGTTCCAGACGGCAGCTCCCACCACTATCGTCGCGCAGATTGATCCGACATGGGTGGTAGCCATTGCACGCTCACATTACCCGACTAGCTCACTCTACTAGGACTGGTCCTCCGCTGCCATCACAGAACTCCTTCCGTCACCTGTTTAGCGACGTGAGGCGTGCAGCCGGAGTGCGATTAAAACGCGCGCACGTGACAAGCCAGTACTCGGGTATGAAACCTTGCGCTCGGGTCATTTCAAGGTTGTACGGTCACCGCGATTGCAGGCTGCTCACCTTCGACAAGGATTTTTCCGGCCTTGCACGTTTCGTTGTGTCCAGATCGTCGCGGTTAATCGGCCCGTGCTTCTTTGTTTCCAATCTCGCCGTTTGCGCTTTTATCGTTTGTGATCCTGCCTTTTGTACGTTCGGCCGGGCGCGCTTATCGGCATATTCCTTGCCATCGATGGGGCCGACATGCGGCGGGTCTCGATCTCGATAGGGGCGTCCGATTGCAAGCTCCTTTTCGTGCGCATCGATCCACTTCCAGAGTTCATCGCTAGACGCGTATCGCTCCATACGGGTCTCGCCCTTGACGCTCACGAGATCGGCGGCTAGCCCGTGACCATAGCCGCCGCGGCGGCTCCGGCCATGATATGAGCTGTCGCTCGCAGCCTTGTTTCCGGCTGCGATCGCTTGCCGGTAATCGTCGCGGAATGCGCTCGTTATCCCCGGCATGAGCCCGGCCTCATCCATAGCGCGAAGGGCACGGTAGAGCTTTAGCTTGAAGTTCCGATTCATGCCTCCGATGACGTAATCCTTGACCGACATGCCGGCTCTTTCTGCCGCGATCGGATCCTTCCATGTGAAATCCCCGACGATGTATTTCGTAATCGTCGTGACGACGGTCCGCATTTTGCCCTTCTTCTTGACCGTCTTCTTTATCTGCTCCGTCACCTTATTCGTGTCGACTTTGGGCGTCCTTTCGTACAGCGACCAGAGGTACTCATCGATGCAGCTTTCGG
>JAXDOO010000255.1:0-12862 GCA_034668865.1 Alphaproteobacteria bacterium | reverse complement strand
ATCCAAAGGATGCGCATGAGCATGCGCAGCTATTAAGCCTGGATTTGACCTGCACGGATTTCGAGAAGTGGCAGGATGCGGAAGTCCAAGTCAGGGATGCTGTTGGGAGTAGACTGTTCTCTGTCCCGATAATTGACGTCGCTGAGCTCCGCGCCGCTGCTTAGCAAAGCCAGCCTTCCCACGAGGGTGGATCGCCATTCATGGCGTCCGTCCTGACGCCTCGTTCCCGCTATAAATCACATCCTTCCAAACGTTTCGGTCCGACCGGCGTCAGTTTTGCGGCCGTCGGGACCAAAATGCGCGCCGTTTTCCAAACTCTGCGGCATCCGCGGCCATTCAACCGGGTTGCACCGCACCATTGCAGCCATTGTCGGCATTTTACCCTTCGATATAATCGATATGCCGAAATATCGGCAAAAACAAAAGATGGAGGAAACCGTGAACAAGACAATACTCGGCCTCGCCGCAGCTGCCTTCGTAACAACTGTAGCGATCGGGCCCGCGCTCGCGGACAAGGTTACTGCCTGGGATGGCCGCGAAAAAATTACGGTCGGCGGCAAGAAATATGAGATTTCGGGCAAGCGCACGAAAGTCACGATCAAAGGCGCAGCCAGCACTCGGGAAATGCTGAAAGTCGGAATGGATTGCAAAGTTTCCGGACCAGCTGGCGGCGAAGCTACCGCGATTTCCTGCTAACGCTGGCTAAAAGACGCGAAGCCGATTTGGCCGGCTTCGCGTAACCCCCTCCCCCGACTTACCCACAATTGGCGCGCTAATTTGGCTCCGCGATCGGGGCGCCTAGCCGCACGGGCGGGTCTTCACTCCTGTCGGGACTTGAGCTTGCCGATTCCGGTTACCCGTGAGTAAGGCTTTTCGCTCATACTCGCGAGTCGCAATGGCCCCGGACGATGGCGAAGCAGCCGATAAACCAGCAAAAGGATGTTTGCGTCTACGTGCTGGGGAGCCGGCGCAACGATGATCGCCGCACCTATGTTGGCTGGACCACCGATTTGGAAAAGCGCCTTCGGCAGCACAATTCCGGGTCCGGCGCCAAGTCGACGCGGGGAAGGGAATGGCGTCTGCTCTATTCCGAGAACTGCACGACCCGCAACGAAGCCATGAGTCTCGAATGGCATATCAAGCGCGACAGGAAGTTTCGCGCGTTATTGCGCGCCGCGATTGACCTTGATGAGGGCGCTCCCGTTTCAAGAGCGAGCCTGCCAGTGCCGGTGCGCTATCAAAGATAAACGCGCCGTACTCGCAAGAGTAACGGCGCGTTCAGAGCTGGCCGTGGGGGGAAACGGCCTGCGGTTACTGCTCCAGCGGCTGTACGACGGCGCCGGGGCCGATCTTCTGCAGATTGCCGCTGATCACCTTCTCATCGCCGCTAATGCCGCTGCGGACCATCACAAGGGCGCCGTCGGTGGCGCCGAGCGAAACAAGGCGCTGATCGACCTTGTTGTCTTTGCCGACGACGTAGACGTATTTCCCGAGCTGGCTCGAGCCCAATGCCGCTTGCGGCACCATCAGCGCATCGGGCTCTATCCCGATCGTCAACCGGATACGGACATATTGGCCGGGCAGCAGGCGGAGGTCGCTGTTGTCGATGGTCGCGCGCGCGAGGATAGTGCCGGTCGAGCGGTCGACCGTATTGTCCAGGAAGGTCAGCTCGCCGGAGTGGCTCGCCTTCGTTTCACCGGGAAGCAGGACCTCGGCTTTCACCTTGCCCGCCGCACGCGCCTTCTGAATTTCGGCCAGATCCGACTCGCTCGGATTGAAAGTGACGTAGACCGGGTTGAGCTGCACCAGCGTGTTCAATGGCGCGCCGCCTACCGTGATCAGCGTACCGACCGGCGCCTGATTGCGACCGATCCGCCCGGCAAATGGCGCGCGGATTTGCGTATAGCCGAGGTTGAGTTCAGCCGTCCGCACCGCAGCCTGCGACATCGCCAGCGTGGCTTCGCCCTGCCCAACCGCGCTGTTGCGCTGATCGAAGGTATCCTTCGCGAGGAAGCCGCTCTTGGCCAGCGATGACCCGCGATCGAGATTGCCCCGCGCATAGCTGAGCGCTGCCTCGTCGCGCTGCAATTGCGCCTTGGCAAGATCGAGCGCGGCCTGGTAATCGCGCGGATCGATGGTGTAGAGCAGATCCCCTTCCTTGACGTCGGCTCCATCCGCAACATGCTGCTGCTGGATGTAGCCAGACACCTTGGCCTGCAGCGCGATACTGCGGATCGATTCCGTGCGTGCCGAATAGTCCAGGTAGATGGGAACCGTCTTCCTGACGATTTTCGCCACCGGGACCGGCATCGCCATCATAGCGGGATTGGGCGTTGCCGCGCCGGCCGTGCCCCCGATGACCGATGCGTCATTGCGAAGGATGACGATGGTAGCGACGACCGCCGCGATGGCGGTGGCTGCGACAAGGCCGATTTTCCAAGTGCGCATAACGTACTCTCCTTCTTATTCCGCCGGCTGCACGGCTTGCCCGCCATGCGCCGAGATAGGATCGCCGCTCGAGCGGCGTTCCCGCCATTGCTCGATGACCGCGTAAAAAACGGGCACGAATACGAGTGTGAGAATGGTGGCTGCCAGCATCCCGCCGAACACTGTAGTCCCGATGGACTGGCGGCTGGCGGCGCCCGCGCCGCTCGCGATCAGCAGTGGCACCACACCAAGGATGAAGGCGAAGGCGGTCATCAGGATCGGCCGCAGCCGCAGCCTCGCTGCTTCCATGGCGGCCTCGACGATCTCCAGGCCATCCTCGCGCCGGCGGCGCGCGAATTCCACGATTAGAATCGCGTTCTTGGCGGCAAGGCCGATCAGCATCACGAAGCCGATCTGCGAATAAACGTCGATCTGGCTGCCGCGCAGCCAAAGCGCCAGCAGCGCGCCGAACAGCGCCAGCGGCACCGCCAGTAGCACCATGAACGGCATGGTCCAGCTCTCGTATTGCGCCGCGAGGATGAGAAAGACGAAGACAATCGCGAGACTGAATACCACTGTCGCAATCGACCCCGCCTTGAGTTCCTGTAACGTGATGCCTGTCCATTCGAAGCCGAAGTCCCGCGGCAACGCAGCACCAGCCGCACGCTCCATCGCCTCCACCGCCTGGCCGGAGCTGTAGCCCGGCGCAGCGCCGCCGTTGATCTTGGCCGAGGTGTAATTGTTGTAATGCGGCACGGTCTCGGGGCCGACGACCGGCTGCAGCGTGCCCAGCGTGGAAAGCGGCACCATGCCGCCGCTATTGTTGCGGACATAGAGCCGCGACAGGTCGGATGCCTCGGCGCGCGCTTCCTTGTCGGCTTGCACGGTCACGCGGAAGGTGCGGCCATAGAGGTTAAAGTCGTTGACGTAGAGCGAGCCCAAATAGATCTGCAGCGTGTTGAACACGTCCGGCAGATTGAGCCCGAGCAGCTTCGCCTTGTTGCGGTCGAGGTCGTAGTGGAACTGCGGCGTCGAGGTCGAGAACGAGGTGAACAGCTGCTGCGGCGAGATCTCGGGCTGCTTGCGCGCCTCCGCGATCACCGCCTGGACTGCGTCGTTCAGCGCCTGGCTGCCTTTTCCGGTGAGATCCTCGACCTGGAATTCGAAGCCGCCGGTAGCGCCGAGACCCGGAATCGATGGCGGGTCGAAGCTCAGCACGACCGCGCCCGGCAGGCCGAGCAGCTTCGGCCGCACGCGCTCGACGATCTTCGAGGCATGTTGCTCCGGCGGCCGGTCGGCCCACGGCTTCAGGATGGCGAATTCCACCGCCGAATTGGATTGCGCGGCACTGGTCAGGAAGTTCAAGCCGCTGATCGAACCGACGATCTCGACGCCGGGCTCTGCCATCAGCACCACACGCACCTGCTTCGCCACCTCGTCGGTGCGCTGAAGCGAGGCGCCATCCGGCAACTGGACGACAACGAAGAAATAGCCTTGGTCCTCGACCGGCAGGAAGGTTGTGGGAATGCGCGTCGAGACGGCATAGGTCGCCCCAAGCGTCGCCACGAACAGCGCCATCATCGCCCAGCGCCAGCGAATCAGCGTGCGAACGCTCTGCGCATAGCGATGTGCCAGCCAGTCGAACCCACGGTTGAACCAGCGGAACGGTGTGAATTTGGTCTCGCCGCGATGCCGCAGGAAAGCGGCCGCCAGCGCCGGGCTCAAAGTCAGCGAGTTGAAGGCTGATATGCCGACCGAGATCGCAACCGTCAGCGCGAACTGGTTGTAGAGCCGCCCAGCGACGCCGGGAATGAAGGCAACCGGGATGAACACCGCCATCAGCACCGCCGTGGTGGCGATGATCGGCCCCGTCACTTCCTTCATCGCCGCAACCGCGGCGGCCATTGGCTTCAGTCCTGCCTCCAGCTGCCGCTCGACATTCTCCACCACCACGATGGCGTCGTCGACCACGAGGCCGATCGCCAGCACCATGCCGAGCAGACTCAGCATGTTGAGCGAGAAGCCGAGCGAAAGCATCACCGCGAGCGTTGCGATCAGCGACACCGGGATGGCGATGACGGGAATCAGCGTCGTACGCCAGCTTTGCAGGAAGATATAGACCACGAGGACGACGAGGATCAGCGCCTCAATCAGCGTGATCACCACGTCATGCATCGAAGCCGACACGAATTTCGTCGTGTCGTAGTGCATCGCGTATTCGATGCCCTTGGGGAAGCGCTTCGACAGCTCCTCCATCTTCTTCTTGATGCCGGCCTGCAATTCGAGCGCGTTGGAGCCGGGCATTTGGTAGATTGCCAGCACCACAGTGGGGTCGTCGCCGAAGAAGCCGCTGGAAGCATATTGCAGCGCGCCGAGTTCGACGCGGGCCACATCGCGCAGCCGCACGACCGAGCCTACGGCCGGATTGGCGCGCACCACGATGTCGCCGAACTGCTGCGGATCGCTCAAGCGGCCGGTGGCGTTGACCTGCATCTCGAAGGCTGTGCCCTCGGGCGCAGGCGACTGGCCTATCTTGCCGGCGGCAACTTGGACGTTCTGCTCGGAAACCGCGGCCTGTACGTCGGTGGCGGTGATACCGAGATTGGCGAGCTTGTCGGGATCGAGCCAGACGCGCATCGAATATCGCCGCTCGCCGAAGATCTGCACGTCGCCGACGCCCGGCACGCGCTTGAGCGGATCGAGTACCTGAAGAAAGGCATAGTTGGAGAGCGCGACCGGATCGACCGACTTGTCGGGGGAGACCAGATTCACGATCAGCACGAAGTTTGGATTCTGCTTCTTGATCGTCACGCCGGCCTGATTGACGATCGCGGGCAGCGACGACGACGCCTGCGAGACGCGGTTCTGCACGTCCACCGCGGCAATGCTCAGCGGATAGCCAACATCGAAGGTGACGGTGATGTTGGCCGAGCCGTCGTTCGAGGACGACGATGACATATAGGTCATGCCCTCGACGCCGTTGATCTGCTGCTCAAGCGGCGTCGTCACCGTGTCCGCCACGACCTGCGCGCCCGCGCCGGGATAGACGGCACTGACGACGACTTGCGGCGGCGTGATGTCGGGAAATTGCGAAACCGGCAGCAGGAAATAACTGACGGCGCCGGCCAGTACCAAGAGCACGGCAATGGCGGACGCGAAGATTGGGCGCTGGATGAAGAAGCCGACCATGACTAGCAGGCTCCGCAGAACTGACCGCGGACCTCTCGCCCGAGATCCGAACCACCAGCCGCAACAGCAGAGGGGGCGTTCCGCCATCGCGGCTGGTAGTCGGCCCGGCGGCCGGTGCGCTCGATTTCGAGTGCAACCGACCCCAGCATGCGCCTCAGCGCCAGGGGATCGACGCAGTCGGCTTGCATGACCATTTGAGTGAGCGGATCATTCAGAAGGTCGTGAATCGTGGGTTCGCAGGGTGCTGGCATGGTCACAGCCTTTCAAAACAAGCACTTAAGTCAGAATTGTCCTTGACAAATGCAGCGAGAGGGTGTTACTAGTAAGTAACGTCAATAAGTGACAGACCGGTAACACCCCGTCAAGCCCCCGCCAATAAATTTTTTGGGCGGTGCGAGAAAAGGACCCGATGGAGCACTGCTTCGGCTTAATGCCCGTCAAACCGCGCGGGCGGATTATCAGCACGGCCCGCGAACTCTTTCGCAAATGCGGCATCCGTGGGATCGGCGTTGACGCGATCGCGGAAGCCGCCGGCACCAACAAGATGACGCTCTACCGCCACTTCGGCTCGAAGGATGAGCTGGTTGCCGAATGTCTGCGCGACGTGGCGCGCGAAGTCGAGGAGATGTGGACGCAGGTTGAAGCGGCGCATCCGGGAGATACCCTGGCCCAATTGCATGTGTGGCTTCGTTGCGCGGCCGATTACAAGATCCAGGACGACTGCCGCGGCTGCGACATGGCTAATGCCGCCGTGGAGCTGACAGACACCGATCACCCGGCGCGGCAGGTGATCGAGGATTTCAAGCGCAAGCAGCGCGACCGCTTGGCAAGGCTCGCCCGTGAAGGCGGCATCGACGATGCCGAGCTTCTGGCCGACACACTGATATTGCTGCTCGAAGGCGCGCGCGTCAGCCGCCAGAGCGTCGGCGCCGAAGGCCCCTGCGCGCATTTCATGACCAGCGCGGAAGCGGTGATCGAATCCTTCTTGCACAAAAGCGGCGGTAAGCCTGCGCGGGCGAAGCGGGCCACGGAAACGGCGAAGGCGTCCTAGATGCAGGCTTAAATTTGCCGGATCGCTAATGCCAGCCGCCTCTCGCCATGATCGCGGCGCAGAGCAAGATCACAACGACACCGATCAGCTCAAAGTGAATAATTTTGCGAACGAGGTTGAGCTTCGCCGGGGCGGGCGACGGCGCCTGCCCGGCCGTGATTGCCTTGCGCCATGACAGGAACTCGATGGTGGGCGCGGCGGACAACGCTGCCACAATAAGAAAAACAGACAGCTTGGCGAGAAAGGCATAGCTCGAAAAATAATAGCTCGCGCCCTTCTCGAAATAGAACACCCGCAACAATCCAACCAGGAGCAAGGCTGTCGCTGAAGCGCCCAACACCGCGTCCGTCGCCAGCAGCCGGACCGCACCCGACCGCGTGACCTCCTGCCGGATCAGCACGGACTCGACGGCAAGGGCTGCCACCAGCGTGAATGCCGCCAGATGATGCAGGAAGGCAAAAAAGGTAGACATATTGGAACTCTTTGACGCCGGCATCCGTTCCACAAAATAGCCCCACTGTCGCCTCAAGCACTAGGCTGTCGCCGATCGCGCGATCTAAGTTTGGGAAGGGTAAGATGGTCCTGCGCCTGCCTGCCGCGATATGCAGCGCTGCTTTCATTACTGCATGTTGCACCGCCATATTAGTTTGCGGCTCCGCGGCGGCGGAAAGTGGAATTGCTTCGGTTTATGCCTATTCCGGCAGCAAGACCGCGAGCGGCGAACGCGCAAGCCCCGGCGGGCTAACCGCGGCGCATCGCACATTGCCGTTCGGAACAAAGGTCCGCGTCACCAATAAACGCAATGGTCATAGCGTCGTTGTCCGGATCAATGATCGCGGCCCCTTCATGCGCGGTCGCGTGATCGACGTGACACCCGCCGCTGCGCGCGCCTTGGGATTCTCCGGGCTCACGCCAGTTACGCTGGAAAGCAGTTCCGGCATCGCGAGTCGGGGTTCAGGCGTCTCCAGCTTCGGTTCGGGCGGAGGCACTGCAAGTTTCGCAAACCTGAAAGCTGATCGCGCCAGCGTTCTCGCACAAGACTAAGCCGAGCCGGCTTGCGAGGCCAGTAAAGCCCCGCGCGACTCCAACGTCCCTTACAGCTGCCACGCCCGCAAATGCCGCACCGTCACCGCTGCAGCCTCCGCCGGCGTGCGGATGCCGACATGCTGGAATTCGGTTTTCAGCTCATCGAAGAACAGATCGATGACGTGCCGCGGGCCGTCTTCTCCCAGCGCCCCGACCGCATACAGATAGGGCCGGCCGGCGAAGGTGCATTGGGCGCCGAGCGCCAGCGCGCGCACGATATCGAGGCCGCTGCGAATGCCGCTGTCGATCATCACCGTCGTGCGCGAGCCGACGGCGGAGACGATTGCGGGCAAGATATCGATGGTCGCCGGCGCGCCGTCGAAGTGCCGGCCACCATGGTTTGACACGATAAGGCCATCGGCCCCGAGCGCAACCAGGCGCTCGGCGTCGGCGGGGTGGAGCACGCCCTTCACCACGAAGGGTTTCTTCCAGCGGTCGCGCAGCCGGGCCAGTTCGTCGAAGGTGTGGCTGCCGGTCGAGTTGACCCGCATTAGCTCTCCGGTGTTGTCGCGCGTGGCATAGCCTTCGATGTAAGACACGAGGTTTTCCGTGCGCGGCTGGCCGTGTTGCAGGAAGCCTATCGCCCAGCGCGGCGCAGCCGCGATCTGCATGAAGGTGATCGGCCCGATGCGGAACGGCACCTTGACGCCCCAGCGGATATCGCGCGGGCGCTTGCTTTTGCCGGCGCTGTCGATGGTCGGCACCAACACCTGCGCGCCGGCCGCTTCCGCGCGGCGGACCAGGTCGTAGGTGATGAAATGGTCGTTGCCGACGAAGCGATAGAGCTGGAACCAGAACACATCCGGCGCGATCTTGGCGATCTCTTCGATCGAGGCACTGGCCGGGGTCGCGAGGATGTAGGGAATGTTGCGGCGCTGCGCTTCGCGCGCGAGCATCTGCTCGGTCTTCGGCCACATCAGGCCGCCGGAACCCATGGGCGAGATGCCGAAAGGCGCAGCATATTTGCGGCCGAACAATTCCACCTCGGTGGAAACGCCTTTGGTCTCCACGCAATAGCGCGGTAAAATCTCCACCGCGGCAAAAGCCTCGGCATTGCGGCGGCGGCAGGCTTCGTCGTTGGCCGCGCCGTCCACGAAATCGAAGGCGAAGCGGGGAACGCGCCGGCGGGCGCGTCGGCGCAGCAACTCAATGGTCGGGAAGCGCTTGCGTAAGCCCGCGATTTTTGCGGCCTCCTGCTTTTGCTTATTCTCCGTCGCCGAAACCCCGTCCACCGGCCCTGTTCTTTGATCCATGGTACTTTCCGTCGTTCCTTCGCAACCTATGAGCCCGGATGCTCATGTTTTTATGCTGCTTTGCGCCGCCACCTTCTCCTAACATAAGCTGAATAAAAAGCCGATGTGAGGACGAAAGACTGCCAATGAAACCCGCGCGTCCCTGGGCCAAATAGAACGCGCGGCCCCGTTCTCTGTTTGGCGCCTGGAACCCGGTTAATAAAAGCAGCGTTGCCTTATCAGGAAGAGCGATCCCATGCTGGCGATCGACATCGACCGCGCGCTCGACCGCCACCAGGGACACGAAAGCGAGGTCGGCTATGCGCATCCACACCGACAATCAGCCGGTAACCCAGATCACAGTCATCGAGCCCGAGCCGGGCAAGCAGGCCGAATCCCTGGCGCTTATGGCCGAGCGCGCCCGCTTCATGGCGGCCCAGCCAGGATTCATTTCGATCAGCTTGCACCGCAGCCTGGATGGCAAGCGCATCATCAACTACATCCAATGGGATAGTCGCGAGCTCTTGCACGCGGCCCATCACTCGCCGGAATTCCGCAAGGAATGGCAACATTTCGATCAGCTGACCGACGAGATCGATCCGCATCTGTACGAAGTAACCCTCGTCATGGACATCGGCCCGTGACCATCGCATTGTGTACGTGTTCCGCATCGCCAACCCGCAGATCATACCGTGGAACCGCTTTCCCTCCTGAAGAGTGCGGACTGGAAAGAGCTTTCGCGCGCGTGCATCGAACCCATCACGGAGGGAATGAGCGGCGCATTTCTCTATCGCGTCATCGAAGACGATTTGCCCGTGCGCTATCTGAAGATTGCGCAAGACGAGGCCATCGCGCCATTACGGCGTGAGATCATGCGCACCCGATGGCTCGCGGAACAGGGCGTGCGTGTGGCTCCGATCCTGCGCGTTGCAGATCGGGCCGGCCAAGTTGCGATGCTCACGCATGCAGTGCCCGGTTCACCGGCCGAGGCAAGCACGCTTCCGGCTGCCCGTCTGATCGATATTCTGGCCCACGGGCTGGCAGGTCTGCACAAATTGCCGACCGCGGATTGTCCATTTGACGAAAGCCTCGGGGTACGGCTGTCACGCGCTGCGGCAGCGGTCGCTTCCGGTGAGGTCGACCCCGAGGCCTTTGCGCCGCGCAACGGCGGAACTGCGCCTGAGGTCTTGCTGGCGCGGCTCGCGGCAAATCCGCCGGAGCAAGACCTCGTCCTGGTCCATGGCGATGCAACGCTCACAAATCTCATCGTCGATGCTGAAGGACATCTGGGCTTTGTCGACTGCGGCAGCACCGGCTGCGGCGACCGCTATATCGATCTCGCGGTGCTGGCGGACGAGATCGAAGAGCATCATGGCGCAGAGGCGGCCGCGCATTTTGTCCGAGCCTATGGATTGCGTAGCTGGGACAGCGCCAAGGCGCTTTACTTCTCCGATCTTTATGAGTTGTTTTGATCCTGCTCGGCTGGAGCATCTGCTTCCTGCAACCAGGTGAGCATCCCGCGCCCTGCCAGCAGAAATTTCCGACCGACGACGGCATCGCCTCATAGACGATGACTTCAGCACCGGAGCCGGCCACGGTCTCGGCCGCCATCAGCCCGGCGGGGCCGGCGCCGATGACAGCGATGCGCCGGGGCGGATCAATAACCCCTTCGCCTTACCTTTTTCGCAGCTTTGCGCGCGGCGTATCGTGCGTCGCGGGCGGCCTTCTGCTCGGCCTGCAGCGTCTCCTCGCGTTCCGCCTCTTGCGCTGCAGCGAGTGCTTCCGACTCATGCTTTCGCTTTTCCACAAGCTTGGCGGCCTCGGCGGCTTGCGCTGCTTCCCTCACCTTTTCGGCCGCGCGCAGCTTTTTGGCTTGTTCACGCTCCGCGGCGCGAAGCTTGCGCGCTTCGATCACCGCTACCCGGGCTACCTGCTTCTCGGCGGCAGCCGGATCGGCTACTGCGGCACGGTGCTTTTCCAGCGCCGCTTTCCTTGCCGCTGCCGCTGCCTGTTGGCGGTCTCTAAAATCGGGGTCCTTGTAGCTGGCCATCTGGCCTCCAATGACGGATTTGCGCGGACTCTGCACTGCATGCCGCTAGCGCTCAGTGCCGAGTTTTTTAGCATTTGGAAGCAAAATCATTTTGAATCAAGAGCGCATGGAAAGAAAGCTGCATCAGGCCGCTAGTCAGCGATCTATTCTTGCTCGGCCAGGGCTGTCATAGCCTACGAAACGAGCAAATAGCGCTTCTCCGAATTCCACGAGGCGATGTTATACCGCCGGCGATCTCCGTTGCAGAAGGTCCAGCAGAACGCCGGCACGGCACGGCTTGCGTGTCATCCATGGTGAAGGTCCGCTCTTGTTGCGAATGGATAGCGAAGCCAGTTTCGCAAAATGGCCCCACTCTCGCCCTCAAAGCGCTCGCGCAACTGCCTACCCGCACGCCGGTAGGGAAATAAAAAAGGGAGTGTGAATATGATCGTGCGCCTTGGCGCTGCGATGTGCAGCGCCTTTGTTGTGTGCTCGTCCGCCGCGATGGCGGAATCTGGAATCGCCTCGGTCTACGCTTATGCCGGCGAAAAGACCGCAAATGGAGAGACCGCCAAGCCGGCTGGGCTGACCGCGGCGCATAAGACGCTGCCGTTTGGCTCAAAGGTGCGTGTGACCAACAAGCGCAATGGCAAGAGCGTTGTGGTGCGGATCAATGACCGCGGGCCGTTTATTCGCGGCCGCATCATCGATCTGACGCCGGCAGGCGCGCAGGCTCTCGGATTCAACGGCCTCGCGCCGGTGAGCTTGGAGAGCGCTGGCTAGAACCAAGCAGCGGCGCAAGCGGACTCACTGCCTGCGCCGTTTCTGCTTCTGCACCATTTATGCATTGTCGGATGTTTCAACCGCGGCCCTGGGCGCAGCCGTAGCGTTCCCCGGGGCTACTTGCCCCGGTTGGTCCTCCGATTGGTTTCGGCTGGCCTGCCCTGGGCCTTGAAATAACCGCTATCAGGGCCCATATAATCTTTGAAGCACTTCGGCTTTACCACGGATGTACTGGGAGGTCGGGAAGCTTTAGCGAAAAGAAGAATCGAACGGGCTCACAGCTCAACGATCCGGTCTTTGTTTTTCTGGAACTTTGGTTTTATGGAAACAGCCCTGCCAGAGATGGCGGGGTTTCGTGTTTTTGGGCCGGTTCACCCGCCCCCGGCGTTGCCCACAAACCGCTTGCCCTTGAAGCCGCTGTCGCGTTCCGAGTCTGGTTGATGGAACGCGGAAACTCGCACGCCATCACTTGCTTGTTCAGCCCGGCTGTCGGATGATCCGGGCAAATATGGGGGGCTCCATGCGCAGAATATTGCTGGTCGCCGTTTGTGCCGTAAGTTTGAGCAGTCCTGCGGCGATGGCGCAGGAATTCAAGGTAGAGCTTTCACCCAAGGATCCGAAATACAAATCGCCGGCGTGCCTCAGCATGCGCGAGAAGGCGCAGACTTATAAGAACGGCCTCCTCGATCAAAGCCCCGAGACTTATATATTTGCCGGCGTAATACCGGGCGGATCAGTGGGTTTTCTCGCGCTGCAACACCGGAAGGACGAAATGTTCCGGCGGGACATCGAGCAGGCTTGCATGAGCAACCCGCCCAACAGATCCTACCTGGACCAGCCGGTGGGAAAATAGCCAGCTTGGCGAAGCGGCCCTCGCCAGCGCTCGGCGAATTACAAACTAACGCCTAGCGGTATCGGACATCTTTGCTCAGGCAATGTCCGCACTTGGAACATTCATAGGTGATGTGGTCGTGGTCCGGCCTGCGCGACGGCTCAAGGCGTTTTAATCCCATCGCATTTCCGCAGAATTTGCAGAACAGCGCGGCGCTTGGCTCGGGTTTCTCG
>JAXDOO010000254.1:0-5602 GCA_034668865.1 Alphaproteobacteria bacterium | reverse complement strand
TCTTGACCAGCGTGTTCTTGCCGCCCTTGAGCTCGCGCAGATAGAAATTCTGGATCGGGTTGTTCGAGGCCGACAGCTTGATCGGACCGCGCGGGCTCTTGAACGAGGCTCCGCTCATCGCCGCATTGAGCGCATCGCGCTTGCTGACGTCGCCGCCAACGCCCTTCAGCCCGATGTCGAGCAACTGCATCGCATCCCAGCCCTGCACTGCATAGACGTCGGCGTCGGCCTTGTAGGCATCCTTGAACGCGGCGCGGAACGCCTTGTTCTCTGGGTTGTCGACGTCGTCGGCGTAGTGCAGCACGGTCTTCACGCCGTCGCCGGCCGCGCCCACTGCGCTCTCCACGCCATCCGTGAGGAAACCTGGGCCCCACAGCGCGATCGACTGCTGCAGGTTCGCCGCCGCGTAGTCCTTGATGAATTTGACCGCGCCGCCCCCGGCGAAGAACGAATAGACGGCGTCGGGCTTCAGCGAAGCGATCTCGGCGAGCGCCGATTGGAATTCGACGCTCGGGAACGGCACGGTGATCTCCTTGATCACCTGGCCGCCGCCCTTCGTGAAGGTGTCCTTGAAGCCGCCGACCGACTCGTCACCGGCCGCATATTTCCAAGTGAAGCTGACGGCACGCTTGATGCCGGCGTCAGCCATGGCCCTTCCGGTCGCGAGCCCGACCTGCCCGTTGCTGAATGACGAGCGGAAGATGTTTTTTGAGCATAGCTGCCGGGTTAGGATGTCGGCTCCGGCATTCGGGATAATGGTCGGCACGCCTTCCTCGCGCGCGATCTTGGCCATCGCCATTGCGACGCCGGAATGCACCGTGCCCATGAGCACGTCGACCTTCTCGCCCTGCACCAGCTTGGTCGTCAGCTCCGGCGCCTTCGGCGGCTCGGATTCGTCGTCGAGCTTCACGAAGGAAATCTGCCGGCCGGCAAGCGATCCGCCCTGCTGCTTCACGTAGAGTTCCATCGCGCGGGTGATGGCTTCGCCAAGCTGCGCATAGGTGCCGCTGTACGGCAGCAACAGGCCGATCTTGATCGGCTTCGCCTGCGCGAGCGCGGGCCGCGCAAACGGCAGCGCGACGCTCGCGGCGCCCGCACTTGCCGCCAGCGCCAGCACGCGCCGGCGCGACAGTGTGGAAACGGTGTCGGTCAACGCATCCTCCCTCGAAAAGCGTCGGCGCCCATCTTGGGGTGGATCGCCTGCCGTGATGATGCGGCATCATACATGGGGGAGAAGGGAAACCAACCGGGGCTGATTTGGGTGGGGTGGCGCCGCCCCGAACGGTTACCCGCCCCCCACGAAAGGCCATGACGGGGCGCGAAATGAACTCCGTGAGCGGGCAGCCGTTATCCCGGTATGGCAGATCGGAAACTCGACCGCGTCTGGGATATCGTCGAGCACGTCGGCGTCTGCATGCTGACGACGCGTTTTGCAGGCGGGCTGCGGTCACGCCCCTTGGAGGCGCGGCCGGACCGCGAGCGGGGACTGATCCAGTTCATCGTGGACCTCCACGCCGGCAAGGACGACGAGATCGACGCTGTGCCCGACGTCTGCCTCACCTTCATACACAACAAGCAGAAGGCGTATCTCTCGATCACCGGCCGGGCCGAGGTGCTGGACGACCCGGCCAGGGCGCGCGCGATCTGGAAGAAAACCGACGGCGCCTGGTGGAGCGGACCGGACGATCCCAATGTGCGGGTGCTCTCCGTCGAACCGCAAACGGCAGAGCTATGGGATGGTCCCGCGAGTGCGGAGGTTGCGCGCTACGAGTTCGCCAAGGCGTTCGCCACCGGCGAGAAGCCGAACCTGGGCGAGAACCGCAAGGCCACCGTCGAGATGAAATGACGAGGCTGCAGGGCGCGAATGTCCATTCTCTGGTTTGCTGGGAATTTTTGGTAGCGGAGGACGGATTTGAACCGCCGACACACGGATTATGATTCCGAAGATATCTTCATCTTACAAGCATCTTACCGCCAATCGTATGTCAAACCTAATCTCGAGCGTCAGTGGGTTAGAAGCAGTTTGTCAAACCGACCGCGGCCTATCGAGCAGCATAAACATGTGTTGTGTCAAATGGTTTAGAAAATAATTTGGACGGTCTTGCGTGAACTCCATCGGCGTACCAATTCACGACTTGCGCTTCGCCGGTCGTCGCCGTGTCAGGCCCGTCCTGATAGTTGATTGCGGACGATAGAGATAACGGCGAGAAATCCCTCCTATCGGTCGATCGTGACCAATAGGCGCCAGGAGGGAGCGTCGGCAGCGACGCTCTCAGGCGTCTGTGGTCGCGCGCTGCTGCGTGGCTTCGCAAATATCGCGCGACTCGCGCGGTTCACTTGAGGAGCGCAATGGTGAAGTTTCCAGACACGATCCATAACATCAAGGTGGAATGCGTTCAGGTCCCCGAGGGACATCGTCCCGTCGACGAGGCTACGTTGGCGCTGCTGGTTACTTCGATCGAGGAGATCGGCCTGCAGACTCCGATCTCGGTGCAAATCAGGGATGCGGTCACGCTTTCGAAGGGCAACAAAGCGGATAGTTGGGTGTTGCTCGCCGGTGCCCATCGTCTCGCAGCGGCCAAGCAGCTGGCGTGGGCGACCATACCGGCATTCGTCCTATCCGATGACCCCGCCCGCGCTCAGATGTGGACGGTCGCCGAGAATTTGCATCGGAAAGAGCTTTCCGAGATCGAGCAATCAGATCACGTTGCGCTTTGGCTGCACCTCCACAACGCCAAGGTGGCGCGAGATGCACCACCTTCAGGCGGCGTGCAACCCACCGATGCAGGTGTCCGCCGCACCGCGCGAGCGCTCGGCCTAGACCGTCGCAAAGTACAGCGCTTACTCGTGGTCGCGGGTATCGCCGAGGAGGCGAAGGTAGAAGCGAAAGTGCTGGGCCTCGATGATGATCAAAGTGCGCTCCTGAAAATAGCTCAGTGCGACCCCCGGGAGCAAGTTGACGCCGTCCGTTCTATGGCAGAGACAAGCAAGTCGAGGTTGGCCCGCAAGCGCTCGGCGGTCAAACAGGCTCGTTCCCGCAGCCAAGGTGACGAACTTACCGAGCAGAAGATCTCAGCGGGAGCGCAATCGGCACGGATCCTGATCAAGAGACTCCCGCTCAACGAGCTGGAGACCGTCGGGACGGCACTCGCAGGCGCTGCACCGAAGATAAGGCGCGAAATACTCGATCACGTCGAGCGGTCGCGAAGCGCAGAGCAATGCGCGGCCAACGCTTTGCCCTTGCTCCCAGAAGCCGAAGGCCTAGTTGCCTCGTTGGTGGGAAACGGAGGGGAAAGTGCCGTTTGCGCGGACTCCGACGCGGCGAACAGCGTGCAAGCAGCTGAGACGCCCTCGAACGAGACCTCCGCAACTTAGAAGGATGCCACATGAACGAGGTCCCATTCGGCCGCCGTTGGGAGTGGATTCGGCTGCTCTTATCGATGAAATTGACCAACGTCGGATCGACCCTCACGCCGGCGGACAAGGTCGTCGGCACCGCCCTGGCGCAGTTCGTAAACGCGGACACGGGCAAAGCCTGGCCGGCTCAGCAAACGTTGGCTGAGTCCTGCGGCCTCTCGTCGCGTCAGGTCCGACGAAGCTTAGACAAGCTCGCCGCCGGCGGCCTCCTCCATATCAGTCGACGGGGCGGCGGCGTGTTCCAGCAAGCCGACGGGAGCATGCGCGGCCAAGCGTGCGTCCACCAGCTGACAATTCCGGCAGTAGGACAAGCAAGTCCAGAAAAGTCGGACTCAAAGCGCGCCGAACGCGGACCCAAATCAAGAAAACCTGGCCAAGGAGCAGGCAAACCTGGACCAAAACCTCGGGAAACTCGGACCAGCGAGTCCACCAAACCATGTAAATCCAACCAAGATGCTATCAAACTATCCACACGAAGAACCCCGTCAACAAACTATCCATCCAAGGAGAGCCACCATGAAGAAGATGAGAAGGAGGACGGTGACGTCTCTCGAGACCTCTCCGACAATGACCACGACCCTCGCCAAGAACTCGCGAGCACGCATTCTGCGAGCAACGTAGACGCGCCATACCGGTCCATTCCCGACGCACAGCGGGCAATCGACGTGCTCTACGAGCTGTTGGGGGAGGGGGACCGCCAGACGGGTCGCCAGCGCGCTGATAAACTACCGGCAGCATGGCTTCCAGCAACCGTGGCCTGCCTCGTACGGGGGACCCTGACGCCCCGCACGATAGCCGAAGCAATCAAGACTACGTCCACCTGAACGGATAGCCATCGGAATGGATGCGCTGATGTTCGCGTTGCGTGGTCTAGCCGTATCGGCGAGCGGAAAGCTACGTAGTGATGGTCGCAAGTAAGACTGAGCCGTTCATCTCCCGCAGGGGGGGTAGGGGTCTGAATCCCTAGGCGAGCAGTCCGGTTCACCGCGGCGACCCGCAGCCACAGATTTTTCGCCTAGCCAAAAGTGCCAATTTTGGCGCATTAACCCGAAAGTTGACATGCCACGCCCAGCTCTGAACCCAGACGAGAAAGACCGGCGGTTTGTTCGAACGTTAGCCAAACTCGGACTGACCGACGTCGAGATTGCTGGAGAGCTCAGCCTTGATGCCCGCACGCTGGTCCGCCATTTCCGCGAGGATCTGGACTTGGGCAGGGCGGAGGCTCACGCTATGGCGGCGATTGGACTCTATCGAAAGCTGCGGAAGGGCAATCTTCGCGCCATCATGTTTTGGCTGAAGTATCGTGCCGGCTGGCGAACCAATAGCCAAACGTCATCGCCAGCGGAGAGCTTGTGATGGTGTCGATGGTGGACATGGAGCCGAGTGGCTTTCTCGTGGAAGGTTTCGCCGGCGCCGATGTTGAAGCTTACGGGAAATGGCTCATCGAGATCGCCACCGTTGAGAGCTTCTATTCGCAGCTGAGAGACGACCCAGACCTGGCGGAGATGATCCAACGGTTACAAGTTCTTTTTCTGTGGGACTTTGCGCTCGAAGCAGTGCTCCTTGTACCGGGGCTGATGGCGGGCGAGAGCGTCGTAATCGAGACCGGGACGCACGAGTCGGAAATATTCGCGGTCCTTTCACAAATGAAGTTTTTTACCTGGGCTGGGGATCGATATCGGATGTCGCTGCCGGTCCCGCTCAGTCTGGAAGTTGTGAAGGCTGCGATTACAAGCCTGTACAACACCATGGATCTCGAATTGCGGCTACATCCGGAAAACTTGGTCTCGACTATGTCCATGCCCGAGCTTGGCCGCCTGCAACGACTCGCAACTGCCCAGAAGGAACTAGACGGCATGGAGCACGGCGCGCCGAACTAAGACCCTTCGGCGTCGGGTTGAAGTGGTGCAGCGCCCAAGTGGCAACGGGGGGGCCGGAGAATGTTATCGGTCTAAGCAGAGTTTCTGGCCGCCCCTGCACATCGCCACCGAGGCATCGATCTGACTGCATCAGACGCTCCTACATATGGTCTGGAGCCCAGTTCGAGTCCTACTTGGTCCACCACGCAGTCTGCAGGCGCAGAGATTTTCCTTGTGTGGCGCAGAAAAGACGGCGTTTAGCGCGGATCTAACGACCCACCTTAGTCTCCGCCTGCACCGCGGACCCGCGAATAGCCGTTTATTTG
>JAXDOO010000253.1:0-14874 GCA_034668865.1 Alphaproteobacteria bacterium | reverse complement strand
CGCCGCATCTTTCCGTTAGCGAATTTGCCTCCATGTCAGGCTCGGCGACGCTTGGCGCTACCTTTGCTGTGCTTAATGCAGTGTTTGCCGCGTGTGCTTACATCCAAATCCGTCGGCTGACATCGAGCGAAACAACCTCGTCGATAGTGCTTTATTTCTCATTGATCTCGAGCCTCTGTGGACTCGTCACTTTGCCGCTCGGCTGGGTTTGGCCGAACGCGCAGCAACTCGGCATCCTGCTGATGATGGGGTTCTTCGGCGGCGTCGGCCAGCTCTTCATGACCGAGAGCTATCGCTACGCTCAGGCGTCGCTCACCGCGCCATTCGACTACACGTCGATCATCTGGGCGGTCATCCTCGGTTACATTGCCTTCGGCGAAGTGCCAGGACCGAGTGTCTGGGCCGGTTCTGCGATCGTCATCGGGGCCGGGCTGTTCGTGATCTGGCGCGAGCGCCAGCTCATCCTGCAGCGCCGGCGGGAAAGGGACAATTCTCCGCTTCCCCCGCTCTGATCACGCGCCAAAGGCCTTAAAGGTGATGATGGTGCGGGTGTCCTGGATGCCGGGGATGACCTGCACCTTCTCGTTGACGAAATGGCCGATGTCGGTGCCTTCTTCGACATAGAATTTCGCCAACAGATCGAACTCGCCGGCAGTGGAATAGATCTCTGATGCGATCTCGGCATCCGCCAGCTTGTTGGCGACCTCGTAGGACTTGCCGAGCCGGCACTTGATCTGGACGAAGAAAGGGACCATCGCAAACCTCCGAGCGCCAACATCAGAAACCGGAACAGCTTTCGGGCAAGATGATTACCCGCAATGCAGCAAAATCGCGCGGCGCTGGCAAGCGCGCTTGCGGGCAGGGCGGAGGGCGGTTAGCTATGCCGGAATGCGCGTTGATCTGCGCCTCTATGCCCTTGTCGATCCCGAACACGCGGGCGGCTACAGCCTGCCCGACCTCACGCGCCGCGTGGCGGAAGGCGGGGCGACACTCGTGCAACTGCGCGACAAACGCGGGGAGACACGCGAGACGGTTGCGCAGGCGCGCGCCATCAAGGCGGTGCTTGCGCCACTCGGCGTGCCCTTCATCGTGAACGACCGGGTCGATGTGGCGTTGGCTTCCGGCGCGGACGGTGTGCATCTAGGGCAGGAGGACATGGCCGCCGCCGACGCGAGGCAACTGCTTGGGCCGGAGGCTATTATCGGCCTGAGCGTGAAGACGATGCCGGAGGCGCAAGCCGCTCCCTTGCAGCATCTCAGTTATGTGGCGGTTGGCGCCGTCTTTCCCACCACCTCGAAGGATAACCCGACGCATATCGGAGCAGAGGGATTGCGGCAGATTGCCACCGAGATTCGCGCCCGAATGCCGGGATTTCCGGTCGGCGCGATTGCCGGCATCACCGAAGCCAATGCAGCGGATGTGATCGCTGCCGGCGCCGACGGGATCTGTGCGATTTCGGCATTGTCGTCGGTGCCCGATCCCGCTGCGGCCGCGAAGAAGCTGCGCGGCATCGTGGATACGGCGCTGAAAAAGCGAGGTGCGCGATGACAGCGATCGCCGTCACGATTGCCGGATCGGATTCCAGCGGCGGGGCAGGAATCCAGGCCGACCTGAAAACCTTTTCCGCGCTTGGCGTCTATGGCGCCTCTGTCATCACCGCACTGACCGCGCAGAATACCCGCGGCGTCAGCGGCATTCATGATGTGCCGCCGGCCTTCATCACTGCGCAGATCGATGCGGTATTCTCCGATCTGGAAGTTCGCGCGGTGAAGATCGGGATGCTCTCGCAGCCCGCCGCGATCAAGGCGGTTGCGGCCGGGCTGAAGCGGCATGAGGTGAAAAACATCGTGCTCGATCCGGTGATGGTCGCCGCTTCCGGCGACCGCCTGCTGGCGCCGGAAGCGGTCGAGGTGCTGCTGCGGGTGCTGATTCCGCGTGCGACGCTGATCACCCCGAACCTGCCGGAAGCCGCCGCGCTGCTCGATGCGCTGGAGGCGAGGACCGAGCCGGAGATGAAGGAACAGGCGCAACAGCTCCTGGAACTTGGCGCAAAAGCCGTGCTGCTGAAGGGTGGCCATGCGACCGGCGCCGAGAGCGTCGATTTCCTGGTGCAGCCAACGAGCGTCGCGCGGCTCGCCGCCGATCGCATCCCGACCGTCAACACCCATGGTACCGGCTGCACCTTGTCCTCGGCGATTGCCGCCGGTCTCGCCAAGGGCTTGTCGCTCGCCGAAGCGGTGCGCGAGGGCAAGGCCTATGTCACCGCCGCCATCGCCGCGTCAGGCAAGCTCCATATCGGCCATGGTTTTGGACCGACGCATCATTTTCACGCGTGGTGGTGATCTCGCGACTTGTTGAGGTAGAAAACAAGCCAGAAGACGTGGATGGCCGGGACAAGCCGGCGATGACGACGGAGGGGGGTTTACTCGCGTTCCGCCGCGGCTCCTAGGAATACATCCTCCGCCAAATCCATCTGGTTGCCGCGCCAGACGATGTCATTGCCGAACCAGCCGGCAACCCAAAGCGGGATCAGCAACGCGTCACGTAACAGCCAGGCGAGCGGGGAATGCAGCGACAGCGGCCAGCGCGCCGCGTAAGCCAGCAGCGCTTCGCCGCCATACCAGATCGCGCCGGCCAACGCCGCGCCGCCAAGCGGCGAAGCATTTACCACCGCCGCGGCAACTCCCCCCGCCAGCATCGGCAATAAGCTGCTTGAGAGAAGCTCCAGCGCGTAACAAGTCTTGAAAGAATCCCGCCGCAGCCGCGCCCAGCGCAGCTGCCGTTTCCAGACCTCGCCCATGCTGCGCCGGCCAAGCGGCTGTCCGAACGGGCAATCGACCAGCCGCACGCGCATGCCGGCGTCGCGAACCACTTTGGTGGAGGCCGCGTCCTCGGCCAGTTCCTGCGCCAGCGCGCGCAGTCCGCCGGCGCGATTGAGATCTTCGCGCCGCCACAGCATGGTTTTGCCCTGCGCGAAGCCGAGGCCGACGCTGTCGGCGAAATACTGCCAGCGCGCCTGATACGTATTGAGGAAGGCGCATTCCAGCTCGCCCCAGAGCCCGGAAGGCAGGCAGCCGATCGGCGGCGAGCAGACGAGGCCGGTGTCCGGCAGCCAGGCGCCGAGCAGCCGTTGCACATAATCGGGCGGCATCAGCACATTGCTGTCGGCGATGATGACCCATTCGCCGCTGGCGGCTTCCCAGCCTTTGCATATGTTGTTGAGCTTCGGATTCCGGCTGATACGTTCGTCGCCGATCAACAGGCGCGCAGACACGCCGGGATGCTCCGCGATCAGCCGTTCGACCAGGGGGACCACCGGGTCCTTGCCATTGGCGACGCAGAACAGGATATCGTAGCGGGCGTAATCGAGCGCGAAGCTCGAGCGCAGCGTTTCCACGCAATAGTTGTCGACGCCGCAGAGCGGCCGGATCAGTGTGACGGAGGCGGCATAAGCCAGCGGTTCTGCGGCTTCATGTGGGCGGCACCGCGCGATGGCTACAAATATTGTGCTGAGGTGGATGAGGGAAAGCATGGCGCAAACAGTCAGCGCCAGCCAGAAGACGATTTCCATCTGCGCATTATTGCGCAATCGCGTGACAGCGCCGTGACGGCGCAGCTGCCGCTTGTCATCGTAGTGACATGCAGCTCTGTCATGATGCGTCACATGGTGGTTGCGAAAGATTACGAGTGACGGCCGGTAAACCGCGTCGTTTCCGTGCGCTCTTTATCTCCGACGTGCATCTCGGCACCAGGGGATGCCAGGCTGAACGCCTCCTCGATTTCATGCGCCATCACGAGGCCGATACGATTTATCTGGTCGGTGACATCGTCGACGGCTGGCAGCTGCGGTCGAGCTGGTATTGGCCGCAGCAGCACAATGACGTGGTGCAGAAGCTGTTGCGGCAGGCGCGCAAAGGCGTACGCATCGTTTATGTTCCCGGCAATCACGACGAGTTCCTGCGCAATTACTGCGGCACGCATTTCGGCGGCGTCGAGGTGACCGAGACGATCATGCATGAGGGTGCCGACGGGCGGCGCTATCTCGTGATCCATGGCGACCATTTTGACCTTGTGGTGACGCAGGCGCGCTGGCTCGCGCATCTGGGCGACAAGGCCTACACCCTGGCGCTCGCGCTCAACACGATATTCAACAGGCTACGCCGCGCGCTCGGTTTCCCGTATTGGTCGCTGTCGAAATGGGCAAAGCTCAAGGTCAAGAACGCAGTCAGTTACATCGGCGAGTTCGAGAAGACACTGGCCGCGGAAGCGCGCAAGCGCGGCGCCGACGGCGTGATCTGCGGGCACATCCATCACGCGGTGATGCACGACGACTTTGGCCTGCGCTACGTCAACTGCGGCGACTGGGTGGAGAGCTGCACCGCCGTCGCCGAACACCACGACGGCCGGTTCGAGATCATTCACTGGACGGAGATGCCGCGCCTGAAGCAGACGAAAGCGGCGGAGATTACGGCAGCGAAGGCGGCGTAGTCTGCGTTTCTCTCATCGGCTCTTTATTGTCATCCCGGACGGCGAGCTAGCGAGCGATCCGGGACTCATGCGTTAAGGCTCTGGTTCCCGGCTCTCGTTTCGCTCGGCCGGGATGACAGCGAACTACTCGCGCTCTGACTTCGGCTGACTTGCCTCGGTCTCACGTCTAGCGCTACCGTCGCGTATGACCGAACAACCCCTTCCACTCCCCACCGCCGCCGATGTCGAAGCCGCCGCCAAGAAACTGGAAGGCGTGGTGCTGCGCACGCCGCTCGTGCGCTCCCCGGTGATCGACGAGATGACCGGCGGGCAGGTGTTCCTGAAGACCGAGACGCTGCAGCACACCGGCTCGTTCAAGTTCCGCGGCGCCTATAACAAGATTTCCTCCATCCCGCCGGAGCAGCGCGCTGCCGGTGTGGTTGCGTTCTCGTCCGGCAATCACGCCCAGGGCGTCGCGGCGGCGGCGCAAATGCTGGGCATACGTGCCACCATCGTGATGCCGAAGGACGCCCCGAAACCGAAGCGCGACCGCACCGCCGCCTTCGGCGCCGAGGTGGTGCTCTACGATCGCGACAAGGGGGAAGACCGCGAAGTCATCGCGCGCGCGATCGCCACCGAGCGCGGCGCGGTGCTGGTGCCGCCTTACGACGATCCTTTCATCATCGCGGGGCAGGGCACCGCCGGGCGCGAGATCGTAGAAGATTTGGCCGCCATGGGGCTGAAGCCCGATGTGGTGGTGGTGCCGAATTCCGGCGGCGGATTGACCGCCGGCGTTGCGCTGGCGGTGAAGGCAAAGGTGCCGCAAGCCAAGATCTATACCGCCGAGCCGGCAGGCTTCGACGACTTCGTGCGTTCGCTGCATAGCGGCAAGCGCGAGCAAAATCCGTCGCCATCGGGCACGATCTGCGATGGGCTCATGACCGGCACGCCGGGAGAGATCACTTTCGCCGTCAACCGCAAGCTTGTGACCGAAGGGGTCACTTTGACCGACAAGGAAGTCGGCGCCGCGGTCGCCTTTGCCTTCCGCGAGTTGAAGCTGGTGGTGGAGCCGAGCGGCGCGATTTCGCTCGCAGCCTTGCTCACAGGCAAGATCGATGTGCGCGGCAAGGTGGCGGTCGCAGTGCTGTCCGGCGGCAATGTGGATCCGGCACTGTTCAATCAGCTGGTGGCTTAAGAGCTAGCTGAACAGCGCGATTTTCTGCGCCTCGCTCATGGCCCGCAGCGGCGCGAGCGGATCATGCGACGCGTCGAACTTCGGTTGTTGCGCTTTGGCTTGCGCCGGGGGCAGCGTCTTCGGCGTCACCAGCACCGGATCGGGAAAGGGGCCGGCTTCCCTTTTCGCGACGGCAGACGGGGCCGGTGCGTTTGCCGCAGCTTGCTGCAGCGCCGCTGCTTGCTCCGGCGCCCCCGCTGCTGGCGTCTCAGCGTCTTCGCCCGGCTGCGGTAATTTCATCTCGGCCGCCGCCATCGCGCTTTCCAGCTCCGCCAGAGCATCGGCGGACGGAACCCTCGGCTTTGCGCGGAAAACCAAATCCCCCGGCGGCAACGGGGCAACGGGCCGCAATGTCTGTGCCAGCTGCGACATGTCTCCGGCCAGGAACAGCCCCGGATCAGCTGCAGCAGATGGGGGCAGGACAGGCTCCGCCATGCTCGGCGTGGCGGGCACGGGCGGGATCGGCGGCGAGGGCACAAGAGCGGAGGGCTCCGTTTCCGCTTTTTCTTCCGGCACGTTGTTCAGTTCGGCTTCGAGGCGGCGCAGGATCATCGAGGCCAGCTCGGCTTCCGCCTGCGGCGCTCCCCGATCTTCCCGGGACAGGGCTGCTTCCGCATCTGCCGTCGCGGCCGGCAGCGCCGCGGGTTCCACCGCCCGCTCGGCCAATCTGCGCGCGGCGTCGGCTTCCGCCAACACCGTTTCTGAGACCGACAACTCCGGCCGCACATCTTGCCCGGATCGGATAAAAGCGGCGTCAGGCTGCTCCGACGGCTCCGCCTGCTGCGAGCCGATCGTCGGTTCGATCGCAAGCATTAGGCGGCCGATGTCTTCGAGCGTAGCGTCTTGGCGGTCGTCTCGCCGCTCGTTTTGTCCAGGCTGCATCACGGCGTCCACGCGGGCTTGCACCAGGCTGCTGCTGGTGAATGACGGCTCGCCCGCCGTCGTCAAAGCAGTGAATGTCTTATCCCTCCCGCTGACCACAGTGTTGATCCGATCCTCCAGATAGCGCAGCAGCTGGATCACCTTCTGCGTGCGCTGGCCGGTGAGATCCTGGAAGGAACAGGCAGCGTAGATTTCGGCCGCCCGCGCATCGAGCTCATCGCAGAGCGCTGCAATCGAACCGGTCTCGCGCATCGTCCAGGCGATTTCCTGCATGTGTTCGGCGGCGGTGAGAATGTGCGAGGTGGCGCTCTCGGTTATCTGCACGATTGAGTCGAGTTCTTCCATCGCATCAAATGGGCCGCCGCCGGGCGGTTTGATCGCCAGGATCTCCGCCCGCATCCGCACGATCGTCTGCGCCATGTCGGCCATTTCGAGCAGGAGATCGACCCGCTCGTTGGCGCCCTCCTGGCCTATGGCGGCTTGCATGCGTTCAATGGCGGCGAGGCTGGCTTCGGGTTCCGCCGGCCGGCAGCGGCGGGCGTATTCCTCGAGGAAGCCGCGGCCCTGCGCCGTTTCCGACACGGTGGCATGGATGAGGTCGTAATCCGCATCCGTCAGTGCGGACTGCGGCCGACTTTTGTTGGCCAGGGGTTCTTCTGACATGCTTTAACCGCTAGTGCCGCCGATTTGAACTTCCTAAACCAGCCGCGGCAAATCCAGTGAGGAACTTCAAATCGAAAAGCGGCACTAGAATGCTAACGTTACTAGTGCCCCCTTGCTTCCGAAGTTCGTGGCAGAGGATGCCGCGACGTATCACGAAATTCGGGAGCGGGCACTAGTCCCTAGTCTATCAGTCATTCCCATTGTTCCGAACGCGCAATCCGCGAAATGCCCAATGATCCCCAGATATCAGCGGTCCGTTTCGTGCGCCCGCTGGCGCTGTTCTATGTGGCGCTGTTCGTATCCATCGGCATCCAATTGCCGTTTTTTCCGTTGTGGCTGGAGGCCAAGGGCCTCGACGCTGGCATGATTGGCCTCGTTCTGGCGGCTCCGATGGTGGTGCGCCTGTTCTCCATTCCGATTCTGACACGGCTGGCTGATCGTCATCATGCCGTGCGCGGCGCTATTATCATTGCCTCGGTCCTTGCCGCCGCCGGAACCATTGCGCTCGGCTTCACCGAAGGCGGCCTCGCAATCCTAATCGTCTTTACGCTTGCCTCGATTCCCTTCACGCCCGTCATGCCCTTGGCCGAGGCCTATGCGCTGCGCGGGCTGGCGCAGGTCGGGCGCGCCTATGGACCCGTACGGCTATGGGGCTCGGCCGCTTTCATCGGCGGCAGCCTCGGAGCTGGATGGATCATTGATTCGTTGGCGGCTGGCAACCTTATCTGGCTCATCGCCGCCGCCATGATGGCAAGTGCGGTGGCCGCGGCGGGCCTGGTCCCTCTGCCGCCGCATACGCCTGTGATGGATGCACCAGAGCCGTCCTATGAAGGCTTCCTGCGCACACCGGGATTTGCCATGGTCGCCGCGGCGGCCGGGTTGATCCAGGCCAGCCACGCCGTCTATTACGGATTCTCCTCGCTCGACTGGAAAGCAGCGGGTCTCGACGGCACGGCGGTGGGTCTATTGTGGGCGATCGGCGTCGCGGCGGAGATTACGCTCTTCGCTTTTTCTGGCCGCTCGCCGTTATGGCTTCGTCCTCCCGCGCTGCTGCTGGCCGGTGCGCTCGGCGCCGGCCTGCGCTGGGGGATCATGGCGCTCGATCCACCGACCGCCGCCTTGCCCTTCCTGCAATGCCTGCACGGGCTGTCTTTCGGTGCCACGCATCTCGGGGCGATCGGCTTTGTCGCTCGCGCCGCACCGTCCGGACGCGCCGCCACGGCGCAAGGCTCGCTCGCGGTCGTGCTCGGCGGCACCATGGCGCTGAGCATGGGCCTCTCGGGCGTGCTGTATGAGAATTTCGGCGCGCAAGCCTATGCCGGTATGGCGCTGCTGGCCGCGGCGGGCGCCGCCTGCGCTATCACCGCGCGGCGACGGCGAGGCGGCTCGATTGCTTCTACCTCCCCCTAGAAAGCAGGAGTCGTCTGCCTTTGGGAGGAACCGGAAAAGCCGTGCTGTGTCGCTTAGCCCCACAGTTTCGGATTGGCCGGATAAACCTCGCTGCCTTCATAGCGCAGCCCGCCATCGCGGTCCTTTGCGAGCAGCAAGGGTCCATCGAGACCGACCCCGCTTGCGCGCTGCGCCACAAGCATAGCCGGCGCCATCGCCAGCGAGGTAGACACCATGCAGCCCACCATGATCGCAAGCCCGGCGCGCTCGGCTTCCTCCGCGAGCGCAAGCGCCTCAGTCAGCCCGCCGCTCTTGTCGAGCTTGATGTTGATGGCGTCGTATTTTCCGGCCAGCGAAGCAAGCGAAGCTCGGTCATGAATGCTTTCGTCGGCACAAACCGCGATCGGCCGGGTTATGGAAGCGAGCGCATCATCTCTTCCGGCAGGCAAAGGTTGCTCCACCAGCGTAACGCCGGCCTCGGCACAAGCGCGCAGATTTTCCGCTAGGTTGTTTTCCGTCCAGGCTTCGTTGGCATCGACGATGAGATCGGACCGCGGCGCGGCGCGCCGCACCGCCGCGATGCGCGCAGGATCGCCGTCGCCGCCCAGCTTGATCTTCAGCAGTTTACGCTGCGCGACCTTCTGCACGGCAGCCGCCATGCTGTCGGGAGTGCCGAGCGAGATGGTCAGCGCGGTGGTGACCGGCCGCGGCGCGGAAAGCCCCGCAAGCGCATGTACCGGCTTGCCGGCGCGCTTGGCCTCGAGATCCCAGAAGGCGCAGTCGAGCGCGTTGCGGGCCGGCCCGGCGGGCAGGGCGCCTTGCAGCGCCGTGCGATCAAGGCCGCCCGCGATCGCTTCGGCCAGGTCCTTGAGCCTGGCGGCCTCGCCCTCGACGGTCTGGTCATAGCGGGCAAGAGGCACGCATTCGCCCCGCCCGATGAGCGAGCCGTCGCGCAGCTCGGCCACGACTACGACAGCCTCGCTTTTGGCCCCCCGGCTGATCACGAAGGAGCCGGCGATCGGCCAGCGCTCAATATGGACGGCGAGACGGACTGCCATGCGGCCCTGAAAATAGGGGAAAGGAAAGCCGGGGCCAGTCTTCGACAGGTCCCCACGAGCTGTTTTTCAAGTATATGATGGAAAAGGGACGCTGATCTCAACTGCGCTGCAAAAAGCCGGCCGAACTCCGGGTCTACCCAAGTTCGGGCATTATCAAGCGTCCGAAGTCGGAATATCCGATTTCGGAGGAGGGGGATTTGAACGACGACAATATCCTTAGAAGCCGGCGCGAAGGCGACCGGCTGGTGCTCACGGCGTTAGGTCCCTGGACCGCCGTGCACGCGCATAACCTCGAACCCGTGATAGAGGCGCAGGCAACCAGCAGCCAGCCGGTGCGCGCGGTCGATATCGATCTGAGCCAGGTCAAGCCGCTCGATACCTTCGGCGCCTGGCTGATCGAGCGTCTGGCGCGGGCCTTCAGTGCGCGCGGCGCGGAAACCCGCATCCTCGGGTTGCCGGAGGATTACCGCGGTATTGTTGATGAGGTGCATGGCGCCAACCTGAAGCCTGCGCCGCCGCCCGTGAAAACCAGCCGCATCCTCGTTGCGCTGGACGCCATCGGCAGCGCTCTCGTGAACGCCACAAATGGCGGAGTGCTGATCCTGCGGATGCTCGGCGCGGTCAGCAAGGCGCTCGGGCGGGCGATCCTGCACCCGACCAAATTCCGTTGGACCGCCATGGTGGTGCATATGGAGCGCGTGGGCTGGAACGCGGTGCCGATCATGCTGCTGGTCACCTTCCTGATCGGCTGCATCCTCGCGCAGCAGGGTATTTTCCATTTCCGCAAATTTGGCGCCGATATTTTCGTGATCGACATGGTCGGCATCCTGGTGCTGCGCGAGGTCGGCGTGCTGATTGTTTCGGTGATGGTCGCCGGCCGATCCGGCAGCGCCTATACCGCCGAACTCGGGTCCATGAAGATGCGCGAGGAGATCGATGCCCTGCGCACCATGGGATTCGATCCGACCGAGGTACTGATCCTGCCGCGCATCGTCGCGCTTGTCGTCTCGGTACCGATACTGACCTTTCTCGGCTCGATGTCGGCGCTCTATGGCGGCGGCCTCGTCGCCTGGCTCTATGGCGGCATCGACCCCGATGTCTTCCTCTCCCGCCTGCGTGAATCAATCTCGATGGAGACTTTCCTGGTCGGCGTCATCAAGGCGCCGGTGATGGCCTTCATCATCGGCATCGTCGCGTCGGTGCAGGGGCTGGAGGTGAAAGGCAGCGCCGAATCGCTTGGCGCGCACACCACCTCCTCGGTTGTGATCTCGATTTTCCTTGTCATCGTGCTGGATGGGTTCTTCGCCATCTTCTTTGCCTCGATCGGAATATGAGCATGTTGCAGCCGGCAAGAGAGGTGGTGTTGAGCGCCCGCGACGTCGTGGTGGCTTTCGGCGAGAAGGTGATTCTCGACCATCTCAATCTCGACGTTTACCGCGGCGAGGTTTTGGGCTTTGTCGGTGGTTCCGGGGCCGGCAAGTCGGTGCTGATGCGGACGATCATCGGGCTGTTGCCAAAGCGGCAAGGCAAAATCGAGGTCTTCGGGGTCGATCTCGATGCGGCCTCGGAAGAGGAACTGGTCGCGGTCGAGCAGCGCTGGGGCATCCTGTTCCAGCAGGGCGCGCTGTTCTCCTCGCTGAACGTGCTGCAGAATGTTCAATTCCCGATCCGGGAATATCTCAATGTGTCCGAACGGCTGATGGACGAAATCGCGGTCGCCAAGCTCGAAATGGTCGGCCTGTCGCCGGACGTGCAGGAAAAATACCCTTCGGAGCTGTCGGGCGGCATGATTAAGCGCGTGGCCCTGGCCCGGGCGCTCGCCCTCGACCCGGAACTGGTCTTCCTCGACGAACCCACGTCAGGGCTGGACCCCATCGGAGCCGGCGAGTTCGACGAGTTGATTAGGACCCTTCAACGGACTTTGGGTCTGACCGTTTACATGGTAACCCATGACCTGGACAGCCTCCACGCCATCTGCGACCGCATTGCGGTGCTGGCCGGCGGCAAAGTGATTCTGGAAGGGCCGATGAGCGCTATGCTGGCCTCGGAGCACCCCTGGTTGAAGGCCTATTTCCGCGGCAAGCGGGCGCGTATGGCGGTAACGGCAGAGGGATAGGGTTTAAAGATGGAAACCAAGGGAAACCACGTGCTGATCGGCCTCTTCGCCGTGTGCGTCGTGGCTGCGGCTTTTGCCTTCGTTTTCTGGTTCCACAATATCGGGGGAACCGCCAAGCGGGTCACCTATTTGGTGCGTTTCGATGGCACCGCTGCAGGCCTGCGGCCCGGTTCAGCGGTGCTGTTCAACGGCATCCGAATGGGCGAGGTGACCAAGCTCACCCTCAATCCCGACGATCCGCATCAGGTGCTGGCGACGATCGAGATCGATGCGCGGGCGCCGGTGCGGACCGATACGGCGGTCGGGCTCGACTTTCAAGGTCTGACCGGCATCGCCTCGGTGTCACTCACCGGCGGTTCCAAGGATGCACACGTCTTTGCCCGCTTTTCTGACGCGCCGCCAATGCTGATCGCGGACGCCAGCGCGAGCCAAGACGTCACACGCGCGGCGCGCGATGTGCTCAAGCGCATCGATACGCTGTTGGGCGAAGACGGCACACTCAACAACACCTTCAAGAATATAGAGACGTTTTCCGCCACCCTTAAGGAGGGCGGGGCGCTCCACAATACGGTCAAGAGCATTGAAACCTTTTCCGCTACGCTTTCTAAGAACTCCAACCGCGTCGACAATATCCTGGCAGGGCTGGAAAACCTGAGCGGGGGGCCTGACGGCAAGGGCGACATTCAGGAGGCGGCGCGCTCCATCCGCCAGCTGGCTGACAACCTCGACAAACGCACCGCCGAGATCGGGGCAGGCATCAATCGTTTTTCCGCCACCGGCTCGCGCGAACTGGAAGCTTTCGCGGGCGATGCCCGGCGGACGCTTTCGGAGATCGATCGCGCGGTCAAAAATCTTGACCGCAATCCTTCCCGGCTGTTGTTCGGCGGTAGTGGAAATTCAGTTCCTGCGTATAATGGGAATCGGTGAAATCGCGGCAGCCGGTCGGCGCCGGCCTGGGGGGGCTCTGTGCGGGTATCGTCGCATAATTCCGGTGGCAAGCGGGCCGCCGTCCTGCTGGCTTTGGCCTTATTAGTCCCCGGCTGCTCGGTATTGAGCGGGGGCGGCCCCCCTCCAACCTTTGACCTTTCCGCCCCCGAGCAATTCCCCCGCGCGTCACGCGCCCCTCGCGCCCAGCTCATCGTGCAGGATGCCACCGCGGTTGGCGTGCTCGACAGCGACAAGATCGTCGTGCGGCCGGCGGAGGGCAAGATCGCCGCGCTTGCCGATGCGCAGTGGAGCGAGCGGCTGACCAGGCTCGTGCAGGTGCGCGCGATCCAGGCTTTCGAAAATGCCAAGCGCATGCGTGCGGTGGGGCGCCCGGGCGACCGCATCGTCGCGGATTATCAGCTATTGCTTGACATCCGTTCCTTCGAGATCGTGGTGGAGGGTTTGTCGGCGGAAGTGACGATCGCGGCCAAGATCGTCGGCGACCGTTCCGGCCGCATTGTCGCCGGCCGGGTGTTTACCGCGCGCGTACCGGCCAGCGCCACCCAGGGCCCGCCCGCAATCGCCGCGCTCGACGAGGCCTGGGGCAAGGTTGCCTCGGACATCGTGCTCTGGGCCAGCACGGTTATTTAGCTCACCTGCGTCATTGCGAGAGACCGCCTACTCGAAGCGCCCCGCCGCGTGGGCCAGCATGGTGTAGACCTTGCCGGTTTCCGAGGTGAGGTAAGTGCGCGCCACCACCTGGCCCCGGTCGTCGCGCGAGACCTCGTCGAGCAGCTTCTCGAATTCGGTGATGTAACGATCCACCGTCTGCCGGAACTCGCGGTCGGCGCGATACTTTTTGGTGATGTCGTCGAATGCCTTCTGGCCCTGTAGCGTGTAGAGCCGGCGGGTGAAGACGTTGCGCTCGCCGCGCTTGTATCTGTCCCACAGCTCGATCGCGGCATTGTGGTCAATCATCCGCGCGATATCCACCGACAGTGAGTCCAGCGATTCAATGCTGTGGGCCGCGGTGCGCTCGTCCTTTGCTGCCTCCCTGGGCGCGGTCTCGCGTTGCGCATCGAGGACCGGCTCCTCGTCACGCGAGGCGCGCTGCAACAGGTCGCTGAGCCAGCCGCTGGCGCGGTCATTGCCAGGGGTCGGACCGAGCGCCGGCGCCTCAGTGCGGCGCGCCGCAGTGTTGCTGCTGCCCGTCAGGCTCACGCTGGGAAGTTCGCGGCGCGGGGCAGGACGTGGGGTCTCCGCCCGCTCGCCGGAGCCTGCTTGCGGGCCGACCTCGTCACGCTCGCGGGCATTGCCGGCAGCCGTCCGGCGGGCAGGCTCGGGCGCGTCAAGACCGCGGCCATGCCGGGCGACAATGCGGTTGAGCTCGGCCAGTGCCTCGATCTGATCGACGATGACGCGGCGCATCTGCGCCGCGCTCTCGGCGGTCTCCTGCGGCAGTTCCAGAATGCCGCGGCGCAGCTCGGAGCGCGTGGTCTCCAATTCGCGCTGCATTTCCGCCGCCATGTGCTTCATGCCGTGGATCACCTCGGTAAAGCGTTCGGTCGATTGGCGGAAAATGGCATTGGTGTCGTTGCGCGCATCCTCATAGATGCTGCGCATCGTTTCGGCGGTGCGTTGGCGCTGTTCGTCGACGGTCGAGCGCACGCGGTCGAACTGCTCGGTGATCGCCTGCGCGCCGCTGCTGCTGGTGTCGGAGACGATGCGGGCGATTTCTTGCGCGCGGCCGGCGGCGGTATCGAGGGTTTCGTCGAGCAGGCCGGTGAAGTGCTTCAGCCGCTGCTCAAGGTCTCCAGTGCGGGTATCCAAAGCCGAGACCAACTCGTCCAGACTGACGCGGCGCTCGGCAAGCGTCTCTTCGGTGCGGCGGTTACTGCGATCGATCAGGTTGACCGCCTGGGCCAGGCCACGGCCATGGCCCTCGAACTGCGTCGCGAACTGGGCGAGATCACCGAGCACGCGCGTGGTCACAGCGTTGAACTTGCCGATCTGCTCGTCCACCTTGTTGGTGGCGGCGCCGCTGCGTTCGGTCACTTCGTTCATGGCCGAGACGAAATCTGAAACGCGTGTCACCAACATGTTTTCCAGCGAGCTCATATTATCATGCGCCCCGCTGA
>JAXDOO010000252.1:0-7104 GCA_034668865.1 Alphaproteobacteria bacterium | reverse complement strand
ATGGCACGGTCGGCCGGCCAGAGATCCTGGACCTCGCGCAACAGCTGCCAGAAGGCATTGCTGGATTCGGTCAGCGCCACATTGGTGCTGTCGTAGAATTCCAGCGCGGCTTTCGGAATAATGGAATCCGGCTGCAAGCGAACGGCGTGGTTTTCCTCGACATGCTCGGCGAAACTGGTCACCGCCCCGGCCAGTAGCACTTCTGCAGCACGTTCCGGATATTCCGAGGACAGCGCCTTGATCACGGAGGCGGAGCTCGGCAGCGAGGGATCCCGTAGCAGAACCCAGGCCCCCTCCTCCTGTTTGGCAAGTTCAGCGGCTTCTAGATTGAGCATCAGCTTGGTCAGCCAGGGGCGCATTTCTTCCGGCAGACGGTCGCTGGCAACCAACAGGTCGACATCAACAACGAGGCCTTCGGCCAAACCCGAGGCAATTTCGTAAGCAGCCGCCGTGGCCCAGCCTTCCACAAGCATGGTGCTGTCGTTGGGGCCCCCTCCTTCCGGCGCGGACTCCATCGCCTGCGCCTTGGCGAGCACGTCGCGCGCGGTCGCAGCCACGCCGGTTTTTCCACCAATCGTACCGTCGAACAGCTGCGGAAGCTCCAGGAGGGCAATCGATTCCAGCGCAGCCGCGCGCCTGACCGGAACTGCTTGGCAACGAACGCCGCGCAGAACGGCGATGATGTCGTTATCCGCCCCGAACAGATAATAATTGGCCAGAATCGAGCGTTCAGACTTCACGATGATTTCGATATAGGCCTTTTCGGGCAACGCGCCGGGCTTGTACAGGGCGGCCTCGTCGAGACGCACCGGGATATAGGTGACCCCGCGCTCTTCGACGCGCAGTTCCGGGAATACCGTGAACAAGCCGTGCGTCGAGCAGTCCAGCCGCATCGGATCGAGTGCGAAAGGTGTCTCCTGCGTCTCCGGGACTGACAGCTGAACCGTCATGTGCTTGTCGTCATGCATGACGACATGCTGTACCAGCCGGAAAGTCGAACCGTAATGCAAGCCGCTGCCATCGGCGATGCGATAAATTTCCTCCTGGGAGATTGTCTGTCCGCCGGCGGGCGCAACCGGGCTCGTAACTTCCTGCGCCGCATTGCCATGCACGATTTTGCCGCGGCAATGCAGCAGCCAAGCGACGTGCGAAAGCCGAGGACGGCTCAGAATCTCGATCGTGTTCGAGCCGGGCGAAACACGGGTTATCACCTCACGCGTCTCACCGTTGGTCAAATCCAGCGGCTTGAGTATTTCGAAGCTGGCGATGACGACATTTTCGGTTTTCAAATATTGCCGCGCGACGGTGAACGCGATCTCCAGAAAACCCGCGCCGGGGAAGATGACCTGTTCGCCGACCTTATGGTCGGTCAGATCCGGATAGCGAACGGTATCGATTGGGGCATGCCATTCCAGCCCCTCGCTGGTGTGACGTCCGCCAGCGAAGAGATGCCAGTCGGTTTCGATGCCGATGGCTTCCGATGTTGGGGTGTAACGGAATTCGGTTTGCTGCCATGGGTAATGCGGGAGCGAGATTGCCGGCCCCGGATCCTGGCCAAAGACGGTGCCGAGATCGATGCGAGCGCCGCTTACTATCGCCTTGGCGAGCGCCTTATCGAACGGATCGACCGACTCGTCGTTGCGGTCGAGCACCGCCATCGTGGCAAAGCCGGTGGTTTCGCCCTGCAGGGAATCGGAGACGTGTTTCACCAAGGTGCCGCGCGGCCCGATTTCGAGGAAGTAGCGCGCGCCCAGCTTGGCCGCCGCGCGTACCGCGCCCATGAAGTGCACCGGCTCGCGTACGTTGCGCCACCAATAGCCGCCGCCGAGTCGCGATCCGGGCAAGCACGCACCCGTTACCGTGGAGACGAAAGGAACGTCGCCGTCGCGCGGTGTGATTTCCTTCAGGTCTACGCGTAGACGCGTTTCCACCGGGGCCATCAGGCTCGAGTGGAAAGGATATTCCAGATCGAGATCAACGGTCGCAACATTGCGGCTTTCGGCCAGAGCTTTGAATTCGCTGAGAGCATCGGCCGGTCCGGCAATTGTTGCGGAGCGCGGGCTGTTGTACGCAGCGAGCTCGATCCGCCCGACCGTGGCAATCAGCTCTTCGATCTTCTCCTGCGGCGCCAGCACTGCCATCATACGGCCAAGGCCGCGGATCACTTCCTGATGCTTGCTGCGGAAATGGATCACCTCGACCGCCGTGCGCAGGTCGAGAATGCCAGCCGCTTCGGCGGCCGCGACTTCGCCCACGCTGTGGCCCAGCACCGCCGCGGGGCGGATGCCGCGCGCGCGCAGCGCCGCGGTGATGGAGCTCTGGATGGCGAAGAGCAGCGGTTGCGCAACGCTGGTCAGCGGCAGGCGGTCCTGCAAAGTCTCGCTGAAGAGCGCTTCCTGCAGCGACCATCCGGCGATCTGCTGGAACAGGCTGTCGACCACGCCGAAATGCGCGCGAAACGGCGCACTGTGCCGGTAGGCGGAGTGGCCCATCCCAACCCATTGGCTGCCGTTGCCCGAATAGACGAAGGCGACCGGCATATCGTGCCCTACCGCCGTACCGGCAGTGAGATGAGCGTTGTCGTTGCCGTCGACGTAGGCGTTGAGCCCCTCGATCACATCCTGGCTGTTGCAACTTGATACGACGATGCGGTCGGACAGATGATCACGGCGGTGGACGATAGCGCTTGCGAGTGTCGCGGTATCCTCATTCGACAGATGCGTGATGCGCTCAGCGTATTTTTGCGCTAGCGCCACCAGCGCCGGTTTGCTCTCCGCAGAAAGCGCAAACAGGCTTGAATTGTGCGCGTTGCCGACCACCGGGATCGGGTTTTTCCGGCCGGCGGCAACGACGGCATGCGCATTCGTTCCGCCGAATCCGAATGAATTGATGCCCGCGCAGCGCAGCGGAGAATCCGGCAGCAGCAGGGACTCATGGCAAACCGACAGATTGAGGCGGTCGAAGTCGATGTTGGGATTAGGTTCGTTGAAATGCAGGGACGGCGGCAGAATTCCGTGATTAAGGGACAGCAGCGCCTTCAGCACGCCAGCGAGACCGGACGCCGGCTCAAGGTGCCCGATATTGGTCTTGATCGAACCAATCGGCAGCGGTTCGGAACGTTCATGGCCAAGACTGCGGCCCAGCGCGGTCGCTTCAAGCGGATCGCCGGCCGGCGTGCCGGTTCCATGCGCTTCCACGAAGGCGAGCCGATTGGGATCTATCGCCGCACGCGAATAAACGCGCTGGAGCAATACTTCCTGCGCTTCGGCGGACGGCAGCGAGATACCATTGGTGCGGCCGTCAGAGTTGACGTCGGTCGCAAGAATCAGACCCCGCACCGGGTTGCGACTGCCCTGCGCATGAGCGGCTTTGCGCAGCACGAAGACGGTACCGCCTTCTGCGCGGACGAAACCGTCTGCCTTTGCGGAGAAGGCTTGGCACAGACCGGTCGGCGACAACATCGAGGCTTGTGAGAAAGCGATAAAGGATGCCGGGCTGGCGATCACGTTGATGCCCCCGACGATGGCGGTCTCGATGCGGCCGGAACGGAGCGCTTCGACGGCCTGATGCAATGCGACCAGGGATGAGGAGCAGGCGGTGTCCACCGTGAGGCTTGGACCGCGCAGATCATAGATGTAGGAAATGCGGTTAGCGACGACCGCCAGCGCGGTACCGGTGGCGAAATGCGAATCGGCGACGGCATGGTCGCCGAAGAATTTGTGTCCGTAGTCAGCCTGCGAGGCGCCGACAAAAACGCCAACATTGGTCCCAGCAATGGTGGATGGTGGAATGCCGGCGTCTTCCAGTGCTTCCCACGTCAGTTGCAGCAGGATGCGCTGCTGCGGGTCCATCTGCTCGGCTTCGCGCGGCGAGATCCCGAAGACGCCGGGGTCGAAGCCCCAGAGATCATCCAGGACCCCTGCCGCCCAGGTGTAACTCTTTCCGCGCTCCTGACGGCGCGGATGACCGAATCGATCGAGGGAGAATCGGTCGGGGGGGACTTGAGTGACCGCACAACGCCCTTCCAGGAGAAGTGACCAGAGTTCCGTTACAGACTTGGCGCCCGGCAAGCGACAAGCCCAACCCACGACGGCAATTTCGTCGCGCAAGTAGTGAATAGAATTCACGTTTATACCCCCACCCCGCACGTGGATTCGATCCTGGCCGTCCCCACAACCTATATTGCTCACAAAGGGATTTCTTAGCCAAGATGGCAGCGGGCAATGTTAAATGGAAGAATGCGGCTGCAAGATGATCATCCGCGCAACTAGGGCCCCGGCAAGGCCGCTAAACTACTGAATCCCCACGGTATCGTTGTATTCCAGGGCAAAGGGGAATTGCGCAGGCATTATGGCATGGCCGTTCTGATTCTGCTTGTTGGCAGCTTGTGCGGTTTTCCCTTTATAGTTGCATGGAATCCTCGAGCCTTTTCCGCCACTAGTTGAGAGCTTGGACGCCGCTGCGGCTCCAAGCAGGAGGACCACATGCCGGCCGCCACGCAACAGCGAACCAACCACGGATGGCTCGAACCTCTGGAGCGTCCGACGCTCGCCGGGCTTGCCGCGAGGATGCCGTCATGGGTCACCCCCGATTTTCTAACTGCGATCGGGGTCGCAGGAGCGCTGATCACTTTTGGCGCCTATGCGCTCGCCAGCTGGGACCCGACATGGCTCTGGGTGGCGTCGCTCGGTTTCATCGTGAACTGGTTCGGTGATTCGCTCGACGGATCGCTGGCGCGTTACCGCCAGATCGAGCGGCCGAGATATGGATATTTCCTCGATAACGCCATTGACCTGATCACGCAGCTTCTACTGGCTGCCGGAATCGCGTTGTCCGGATTCATCTATGGGGAGTTATGCTTCCTCGCGCTATCCGTTTTCTTGATGATGTCCATTCTGAGCTTGTTGCGCGCGAACGTCTCCGGAGTTTTCCAACTCAGCTACGGCGGGGTCGGTCCGACGGAAATGCGCGCGATGTTCATTATCCTGAACGCCGGAATGTATTTCTTCCCGCCGCAGCCAATAACCTTGCTAGGTTTGCAGATGACATATCCCAACTGGCTATCGCTAACCTGGAGCTCGGTGACCTTAGCGACGTTCGTCTTGAGCATGCTCTCCGACCTCCGCCGCCTGGCTGTTGAAGATCCGCCCCGTGTGCATTGAGGGAAGATCCGAGGCCGTAGCGTGAAGATACCGGCAAGCAAGATAGGGATTGAACTGCGTCCCGGTCAGGAAAAATCCTGGCGACTGGAGCCGGAAAGCGGCGTGGCGATAATAGGCGGCACCACTCATGCCGTCTCGCTTCCATTCTGGTTGCGGCTGGAACCGGTGAAGCGTGTTTGCAAATGCAGGTGGATCAGAATTCGCTATTCCTCCGGTTTTTTTGACGAGCCGGTCCGTCCGCTGATCCGGTTCGATACCCTATCCGGCGATTCTGTCATTCAGCCCATGAACGGCGCGATCCTCGGAAGCGCCGAGTGGATAGGACGGGTTCCCGAGAAAACAGCATCGGTATCTATCAGCCCAGGTCGGTGTCTCGGACCATTTTCTTTCCGCATTGACCGCATCGACGTTCTGTCCCGCCCGAGACTTCTGCAGGGTGGATTTTTTCGCGATCCGCTATGGGCATTCTGGGCCCTCCGCTCACGCATGGTCGCTTCGCACCAGGAGGCCTGGCAATCGATAAAGTATGCGATCGGTGGAACTCCCCTTAATCAATACAACAAATGGTCCGCACGCATGGCGCGCCCTTTCGATGCCGAAGGCTTCGACCGGCCGCGCAGAGATTGGGATGCTGCACCGCGATTGCACCTTCTTATGTCGCTCGAAGGCCGGCTGGGCGATCTCATCGCGACGCTGCGTTCACTACGCGCGCAGGTGCATGAACGCTGGTCACTGCATGCAGTCGTGGGCGAAGACAACGACCCCAGGGTTTTGACGCGTTTTCACGACGAAATGCGCAAGGATCCGCGCCTTTCAGCCCTTGTTCCCTCAGATTTCGCACAGCAGAATTTCGATGACGACGATCGAATCGCTGTCATCCAGCCCGGCGACGTTATGCCGCCTTATGCTCTCGCGGCAGTTGCGGAGACTTTGCTGGAACGCTCCCATCTCACTGCGCTGTATTCCGACGAAGATACCCTTGGACCAGATGAGACGCTCGGAGCTCCGATTTTGAAGCCGGACTGGAGTCCGATCTTCTATAACGCGATACCTTACGTCGGCCGACTTACGTTCCTGCGATATCGGAATCTTGTCGCCACTGGCCTAAGCCCTACAGATCTCCTATCGAATGAGCAGGTCACGCTGCGGCGGCTTCTCACCGCGGTGGAACCAGCCACCGTCGGCCATATTCGCCGCATCCTGTGTAGCCGCAGGACCGCAAAAATGTCGGCCGCTGCGCCGGCAGCACTTAAGAGCAACGAGCCCGAGCCGGATTGGCCCGAAGTTTCGATCGTTATCCCAACGCGGAACCGCGCACATCTTCTTGCAGCTTGTACCCGGGGCCTTGAGGAAAAGACCGATTATCCGTCGTTCAATGTGGTCGTCGTAGATAACGGCAGCAGGCAAGCCCGGGCACTCGCGTTGCTGGAGAATCTGCGCGCCGATGCGCGCTATCGTATATTGGATCGTCCGGAACCATTTAACTACGCCAAGCTCAGCAACGATGGCGCGCGCGCTACCAATTCGCCAATGTTAGTTTTTCTCAACAACGACATCCGGATGATTGACGCCAGTTGGCTCAAAACTCTTGTGCGCCTTGCAATGAAGCCGCAGGTCGGAGTCGTCGGCGCGAAGCTGTTGTTTCCAAACCGGAAGATCCAGCACGCAGGGATCGTAATAGGCATGGGCGGCATCAGCGGACATATCTATAGGCGCCGGCGGGCGCGCCTGAACGGCTATTTGCAGCAGGCTGCGAACACGCGGGAAATGGCAGCGGTCACGGGCGCGTGCATCGCAATCGAACGAACGAAGTTCGAAGCAGTTGGCGGATTTGATGCGGAGAACCTGCCGGTCGATCTCAATGATATTGACCTCTGCCTACGGGTGGCGGAGAGAGGCTGGACGAATGTATGGGCCGCCGATGCCGCCCTGATTCACATGC
>JAXDOO010000251.1:0-5168 GCA_034668865.1 Alphaproteobacteria bacterium | reverse complement strand
TCGCTCGGGGCCGAGCCCATCGATGCAGCCTTGGGTGGCGGGCTCGCCTTCGGCAGCTTGCATGAACTCGCGCCCGCCGCTGCGATGCATCTTGGCGCCGCCGCAGGCTTTGCGCTCATGCTGGCCATGCGCGCGGGTAAGCGCAAGCACAGCCTATGGATCCAGCCCGATTTCGCCGGGCAGGAGGCCGGCAGTCTTTATGGTCCTGGCCTGACGGCCCTCGGGCTTCCTATGGAGCGGCTGCTGCTACTGCGCGTGGCGCGGCCGGCCGATGTGCTCTGGGCGATGGAAGAAGCGCTCAAATCCCGCGTGCTCGCCACCGTCATCGCCGAGCTGACGGATAGGGGCCCCGCCGCCGATCTCATCGCCACGCGGCGGCTGGCGCTGGCCGCGCGTGACGCCGGCGGTCTCGGTTTTCTGCTGCGCCATCGCATCTCGCCGGAACCGAGCGCGGCGGCGACACGCTGGGACATCACCGCGTCCCCGAGCATAGTCGATGCCTTCGGCGGCTTGGGTCGCGCCGCTTTCACCCTCTCACTCGTGAAGAACCGCCGCGGCCCGCTTGGCCGCTGGACCCTCGCTTGGGATCACCATGAACGTGCCTTCTCGCCGCTATCTCTCGGTCTGGCTGAAACGACTTCCGACCGACCGGCTCGCGCGCCGCTCGTCCGCGCCGGATGATGCACCGCTGGTTGTCGTCGCGCCGGTGAAATCCGCGCTGCGGATCACGGCGATGAACAACGCTGCCGCGCGCCTCGGGCTTATGGCCGGCATGGCGCTGGCCGATGCGCGCGCGATGTATCCGGCGTTGGCAGCGGCGGATGCCGATCCGCAAGCGGACGCGGCCTTGCTCGAAGCCGTCGCCGACTGGTGCGACCGCTATACGCCGCTGGCTGGTCTCGATGTTCCGGACGGCATCCTGCTCGACATCGCCGGCTGCGCGCATCTGTTTGGCGGCGAGGCGGCGCTCTGCCGCGATCTGGTCGAGCGGCTGGCCTGGCAGGGTTTGCAGGCCAGCGCGGCGGTGGCCGACACGGTCGGCTGCGCCTGGGCGATCGCGCGCTATGGCCGGGCACCGATCGTGGCCAAAGGCGCGGCGCGCGAAGTTTTGTCGCCGCTGCCGCTGGCGGCTTTGCGGATTGATACGGAAGCCGTAGCGGCGCTGGCGCAAGCTGGCCTGAAGCGCATTGCCGACGTGCTGGATCGCCCGCGCGCCCCGTTCGCCGCCCGCTATGGGCAAAGTTTCATCCGCCGTATCGATCAGGCTCTCGGTCGCGAGGACGAGCCGATCAGGCCGCGTCTGCCGCTGCCCGCAGCCATGGCGGAGCAGCGCTTTCCCGATCCCATCGGTCGGGAAGAGGACGTGCTCGGCACGATCGAGCAATTGGCGCGCGAGCTTGACCGCGTGCTGGAACGGCGCGGGGAGGGCGCGCGGCTGATGAAAGTCGCGCTGTTCCGCGCCGATGGCAAAGTGCACTCGCTCGAGCTCGGCACCGCCGCGCCGCTGCGCGATCCGGCGCGGGTGCGGCGATTATTCGCCGATCGTCTTGCGGTCTTGGGCGATGCCTGCGATCCCGGATTCGGTTTCGACATGCTGCGGTTATCGGCCCTGGTGACCGAGCGGTTCGATCCGCAGCAGACCGGCTTGAGCGGCGATAGTGACGATGCCGCCGATCTCGCGCATCTGATCGACCGCCTCGGCGCGCGCTTCGGCCTGCGCCGGATCAGCCGGCTGCAGCCGCGTGACACGCATATTCCGGAATTCGCCGTCGCCGCGGTGCCCGCGCATGCGGCACGGAAAAAGTCATCTCCACCTGTTGAAGAAAGAGAAATTGACTCCCTCGCGCCTGCGCGGCCGATCCGGCTATTCGAGCGGCCGGAGCCGATCGATGCCATCGCCGAGGTGCCGGATGGCCCGCCGGTGCGCTTTCGCTGGCGACGCGTGCTGCATGAGGTCGCGCGAGTAGAAGGCCCGGAGCGCATCGCCATGGAATGGTGGCGCGACGCGCAGGGCAATGCGCTCACCCGCGATTATTTCCGGGTCGAGAGCAAAGAAGGCGCGCGCGTCTGGCTCTACCGGGAAGGACTGTTCGGCCGCGAGGTAAAGCAACCAGATAAATCGAATTGGTATCTGCACGGGTTGTTTGCGTGACTGACAATGTCGTTGAGTTCCGTTCGGAAGAGAAGCGTCCGAAGCATCAGCCGGCGCCCCTGCCGGCGGCTTATGCCGAACTGGCGGTGACCAGTAATTTTTCTTTTCTACGCGGAGCTTCCCACCCGGAGGAACTTGTCAAGGCCGCTAAAATCCTTGGTCTCGCCGGGCTGGGAATTGCAGACCGCAATAGCGTGGCGGGTGTCGTGCGCGTTCATGTGGCCGCAAGAGACATCAATGAAGAATTCCCAGAACTGCCTAGGCTGAAGGTTGTGGTGGGTGCGCGGCTCGTCTTTTCCGACGAGACGCCGGACATTCTTGCCTATCCGCGCGATCGCGCCGCCTGGGGGCGACTGACGCGCCTGCTCTCTCTCGGCAAACGCCGCGCCGAAAAAGGCGATTGCATCCTCGGACTTCCGGATCTTGTTGAATTTGTCGAAGGTCTCAACCTGGTCGTCATGCCGCCGGCCCGCATCCATGCCGACAAGCTGCATGCCCTTCTTCTGCGGCTGACGGAAGCGGCGTCGAAGAAGGCCGTCTGGCTGGCAGCCGGCATGTTTTATCGCGGCGATGACCTGCGCCGTCTCAGGCGGATCGCGCAGATTGCCGAACGGGCCTTTGTTCCGCTGATCGCCGTTAATGATGTGCTCTACCACGCGCCCGAGCGCCGGGAATTGCAGGATGTTGTTACTTGCATTCGCGAACATCTGACGCTGGAAGCAGCCGGCCGGCGGCTGGAGGCCAATGCCGAGCGGCACCTCAAGTCGCCCCAGGAGATGGCGCGGTTGTTTCGTCTTTATCCAAATGCAGTGGCCGAGACGCTGCATTTCCTCGAGAGCTGTAAATTCTCGCTCGAAGAGCTGCGCGGCACTGAATACGCCGATGAAACCCGGCAAGGCTATGCCACGCCGCAAGAAGCGCTGATCGCCTTTGCCGAACAAGGTTTCAAAAAGCGTTTTCCCGATGGCGCGCCTGCCAAGGTCCGGCATGCGCTGAACGAAGAATTGCGGCTGATCGGCAAGCTGAATTACGCGCCGTTCTTCCTGACGGTAGACGAGATCGTCAGATTTGCCCGCAGCCGGGAGAAGCCGATCCTCTGCCAGGGACGCGGCTCGGCGGCCAATTCGGTGATCTGTTATTGCCTCGGCATCACCGACGTATCGCCCGTGGCAATCGATCTGCTGTTTGAACGCTTTGTCTCTGAAGAACGCAACGAGCCGCCCGACATCGATGTGGACTTCGAACATGAGCGGCGCGAGGAAGTCATCCAGCACATCTATAAAAAATACGGCCGCGAACGCGCCGGTCTTGCCGCTACGGTGATTTGCTACCGTGGCCGCAGCGCGGTGCGGGAAGTGGGAAAGGTCTTCGGCCTGTCAGCAGATACGATCTCTGCGCTTGCCGGGACATTATGGGGGTGGTCGAGCAGCAGCGTGTCCGACAAAGAGGCGCGCCGCGTCGGCCTCGATCCATCCGATCCACGATTGCAGCAGGTGATGCGGCTGGCGGAAGAGTTGATCGAGACGCCGCGCCATCTTTCCCAGCATGTCGGCGGATTTGTCATCACCCGCAGCCGGCTTGACGAGGTCGTCCCGATCGAGAACGCGGCGATGGAGGACCGTACCGTCATCGAATGGGAGAAGGATGATCTCGACGCGCTCGGGTTGCTCAAGGTCGACGTGCTGGCGCTCGGTATGTTGTCATGCTTGCGGCGCAGCTTTGATTTTCTGCAGTCGCACTACAATGAGCCGCGCAGTCTCTCCATCCAGGACGAGGATGAGGCGACCTACAAGATGATCCAGCGCGCCGACACCATCGGCGTGTTCCAGATCGAAAGCCGTGCGCAGATGTCGATGCTGCCGCGGTTGCGGCCGGAGAAGTTCTACGATCTGGTTATCGAAGTGGCGATCGTGCGGCCGGGACCGATCCAGGGCAACATGGTGCATCCTTATCTGCGGCGGCGTGAGCAATTGCGCGATAAGGGCATTCAGCCGGAATATCCCGGACCGTCTCCTGAACACGGCGACAAGGACGAATTGAGGGGAGTCCTCGAAAAGACGCTTGGCGTACCGCTGTTTCAGGAACACGCCATGCGCATCGCCATTGTTGCCGCGGGTTTTAAACCGGGCGAAGCCGATCGCTTGCGCCGGGCCATGGCGACCTTCAAGCGGATCGGGACCATCGGTAAATTCCGCGACAAGTTCATCAACGGCATGACCGCGCGCGGTTACGATCCGACATTTGCAACCAATTGCTGGAATCAGATCGAAGGCTTCGGCAGCTACGGCTTTCCGGAAAGCCACGCAGCGAGCTTTGCCAATCTTGTCTATGCCTCGGCCTGGATCAAATGCCATTACCCGGACGTGTTCGCGGCGGCACTGCTCTACAGCCAGCCGATGGGTTTTTACGCAACCGCCCAACTGGTGCGCGACGCGCAGGAGCACGGCGTAAAAGTTCGTCCAGTGGATGTGAACCTATCGAATTGGGATTGCACGCTGGAGGCCGGCTCCTCAGCGCGCAAGCACGTCCATCCTCGCTATGAATCGATGCGAGGCGATATTGAAACAACCCATGCCCTTCGCCTCGGCCTGCGCGAGATCACAGGCTTTTCCGAAGATTGGGGCAAAAAGATCGAAAGCATGCGCGGCGCGGGCTTCGATTCCATCCGCGATCTCTGGCTGCGCACCGGCCTGCCACCGAAGGCGCTGGAGGCGCTGGCCCATGCGGATGCGTTCAATTCGCTCGGTCTGAACCGGCGCGATGCGCTCTGGGCGATCAAGGCGCTCCGCCGGGCGGGCGACAAGGACGACCTGCCGCTATTTGCCCGCGCCACTATGCCCTCGCTTGAACCCGACGTCGGTCTGCCGTCCATGCCGCCCGGCCAGCAGGTGGTGGAGGACTATCGCCATCTCTCGCTGTCGCTGAAGGCGCATCCGGTGTCCTTCCTGCGCGCCGAACTCACCGCGCGCGGCATACTGCGCCACGAATTGCTGGCCGGCATGGCATCGGGCCAACG
>JAXDOO010000250.1:0-6320 GCA_034668865.1 Alphaproteobacteria bacterium | reverse complement strand
GCAATCTCGCCGAATCGCTGCGACTGCTCCGCGACTCCGGCGTCCGTGCCGTGAAACTCAACGAACAACATCGGGGTCTCCGGTAGCGCCAGCTTCGAATAAAGGCTGCAGGCCTTGACCTGCAGCGCATCGAGCAGCTCCACGCGGGCGATGGGAATGCCAGACTGAATGGTGAGTATGGCGGCATTGCATGCTGCCGCGACCGAGGGGAAAGGGCAGACACCGGATGCGATGGCCTCGGGCAATCCGTGCAGTTTCAGCGTCAGCTCGGTGATGACGCCGAGCGTACCTTCGGAGCCGACCATCAGGCGAGTGAGGTCGTAACCCGCCGATGACTTGCGTGCACGCCGCGCCGTCGTCATCAGCTCGCCGTTTGCCAGCACCACTTTCAGCGCCAGCACGTTGTCCTTCATCGTGCCGTAACGCACCGCATTGGTGCCGGAGCAGCGCGTTGCGGCCATGCCGCCAAGCGAGGCGTCGGCGCCGGGATCGATCGGGAAGAACAAGCCCTGGTCGCGCAGGTAGTCATTAAGCTGCTTGCGCGTGACCCCGGGCTCCACCACGCAGTCCAGGTCTTCCGCATGCACCGCGATGACCCTGTTCATGTCCGTGAGGTCGATGGAGATTCCCCCGAACGGCGCATTGACATGGCCTTCCAGCGAGGTGCCCGCGCCAAAGGGGATCACCGGAATGCCGTGCCCGGCGCAGATTCGCACCGTCTCCTGCACATCCTCGGTCGAGCCGGCATAGACCACGCCGTCGGGCGGCTGGGTATCGATCCAGGTGGTGGTATGGCCGTGCTGTCGCCGCACGGCTTCGGAGGTCACCAACTTGTTGCCGAACCGGGCGGCGAGCGAACGCAAGACGGCTTCCAACGCCTTGCGATCGCGTGACGCTGCGGAGATGCTCATTTGTGATGTCATATCCATGATACCGGACCGTGGAAGCGTAGCAGAGATGCGGTAGCGCCAGCAAAGCGGTGCAAGCGTCTTACACCGCCCTGCGCGGTTCGGGTTGGCGCGGCTCCTCCTTTGGCGCCCGGCGGCGGAACGGGATCAACATGCTGACGCGCTGACGGTAGCGCCGATATTCGTCGCCAAACTGCGCAACGAGGTCGCGTTCTTCGAGCGCAATGCCGACCAGAATATAAGCGGTGGTGACGAGCGCGAACATCAGATGCCCAAGGGTCATCATCGGCGTGGCCCAAAAGGCGATGATGAATCCCATATAGATCGGATGGCGCACAACCGTGTAAAGCGCCGGGGTCCGAAACCGCGGAGCCGGCAGGCTGCGACCGAACAGATTCTCGATCACTTGGTGCAAGCCGAACAGCTCAAAGTGGTTGATCATACACGTGCTGGCCAGGACGATGCTCCAGCCGATCAACGACAAGACGGTCAGGGCCGTAGCCAGCACCGGCATGTCGACTTGCCAGATTACTGCCGGAATTGGTCGCCATTGCCAGAACAGCAGCATGAGCGCCAAGCTCGCGAGCAGCACATAAGTGCTGCGTTCGGTCGCCGGTGGCACAAATCGCGTCCACCATTGCTTAAACCCCTTGCGCGCCATGATGCTGTGCTGCAGGGCGAACAACGATAGCAGAAGCAGATTGACAATCACCGCTGCCGCGAGAGACCCGGCGGGGCCGGTATCGATCGTTTTCGGCAGCGGCAAGCCGGTGACAAAACCAATCGCGTAAAGAAACGTGCCCAGGAAAATCGCGTATGCAGCCGAGCCGTACAAGAATGCCAGAATGCGCGCCATTGTTGTCTCCCTTTAAACCAAGCGGGTGATTTGCATCCGCGGCCGGTTCGCCTAGCCTCCGGCAGCAGAGAAATAATGAGGTGCAAGTGTTCAGCGCCGCTGGGGAACGGCGACCGGGCTGCCGTGGAGCAATTGGTAAATCCTGGCGGCGACTGTTTTGAGAGCGCGAGACAACGCGCGCATTCCGGCTGCCAGCGCCGCTGCCAGGAATGCCGACCGGAGTTGCCGTGCGCGCAGTTCGAACAATTCGTAATTTATCGAGCCGTTGGGGAGCCGACGCAGATCAACCGGCACCGTCGGCTGCGTGCCGCCATCGCTGTGAAGGCTGCGATATCCGCCACTGCGTCCTTTGCTCCGAGCCTGGGCCAGCATTGCCGTCCTCCATTGCTAAAGCGCCACAATCGACCCGGCTTAGATGCCCGATTTCCAGTGTTCCGGCTTTGAGAGGCCCTTGAGCTCATCTTGAGAATGGCTTGATTTTCTCAAGCCTCCCCGCTCCCGGACGAAAAACTGCGGTATTCTTGGTAATCCGCCGAGCGGGGCCGCAGGTGCTGTTCTTGTTCGAAAATTTTGTGCTGGACGCAAGCCGCCGGGAGCTGCGCCGCAAAGGCGCGCTGATCCCAGTTGAACCGCAGGTATTCGATCTGCTGATCTATCTGGTGCGCAATCGCGATCGCGTGGTCAGCAAGGACGACTTGATCGCATCCGTCTGGAACGGGCGGATTGTTTCCGAGTCCACGCTGAGCACGCGCATCAACGCCGCTCGCCGCGCGCTCGGCGACAGCGGCGAGGTACAGCGGCTGATCCGCACCGCGCAGCGCAAGGGCCTGCGCTTTGTCGGTACCGTGCGTGAAGCGCAAGTTCCGTTGGACGCTTCGGTGCCGATGTCCCCTGCCATCGCAAAACAGGAGATAAGTTTTTGCAAAACCGCGGACGGCGTCAATCTGGCGCTGGCAGCCGTGGGCAATGGTCCGCCTCTCGTCAAGATCGCCAACTGGCTCACCCATCTCGAATATGATTGGGAGAGTCCGATCTGGTCGCCGCTGCTGCAATTTCTCGCCGAACGCTACCGCCTGATCCGCTACGATGGCCGCGGTAACGGTTTGGCCGATCGCGACGTGGCGGACATCTCATTCGACGCATTTGTGCGCGATCTGGAAACCGTGGTCGACGCCATGCAGCTGTCGAAGGCCGCCTTTCTCGGCATTTCGCAGGGCGCGGCGGTCGCGATCGCCTATGCGGTCCGTCACCCCGAGCGCGTTTCCAAGCTGATCCTCTATGGCGGCTATGCCAGCGGACGGAACAAGCGCGGATCGCCCGCCGAGGCCGATATGGCCAAGGCTTTCCTTGCCATCATGCGGCATGGCTGGGGGGACGAGCATTCCGCCTTCATGAAAGCCTTCAGCTCGGTATTCCTGCCGAATGGATCGCCACAGCAGATCAAGTGGCTCGTCGATTTGCAGCGCATCACGACGTCGGCGGAAAACGCCGTCCGCATTCGCAATGCCTGCGACAATATTGATGTGACGAATTTGCTGCCGAAGGTGCAGGTTCCGACGCTGGTTATCCACTGCCGCCACGATAATGTGGCTTCCATCGACCAAGGACTGCTGATGGCCCGGTCGATTCCGCATGCGAAATTGGTGACGCTGGAGAGCGAAAATCACGTCGTCCTGGCCGACGAGGCGACGTGGCCCAAGTTGGTCGGGGAGATCGAAAGCTTCCTCTCGGCGTGACGGCTGGCCCCGCGCTCGGCCGGCGGCTGCCGAGGCCGCAAGGTCGCCGTCCCGCGGAATAGCCTCTCCCATTCTCTCGCCACCATCGCCATCTTTAATGTGAAGAATCGCCCCACCATGCGATAGACAGTTCACGTCTGGCCGGGGTGGCCAGGCAGCAGGAAAGCATGGCCGAACCGGTAAAAATTTCTTCGGAAAACAATGACTTGCCTGGTTTCAAGCCGGGTGGCATTGCCGCGCGCGCGATGCCGGGTCCGCGCGGCTATCTCGCCGACCTCAATCCCGAGCAGCGCGAAGCGGTGGAAAGCCTGGACGGCGCGGTGCTGGTGCTGGCCGGCGCGGGCACCGGCAAGACCCGGGTATTGACCACGCGCATCGCCCATATCCTCGCCACCGGCCGGGCGCGGCCGGGCGAAATCCTCAGCGTCACCTTCACCAACAAGGCGGCGCGCGAGATGAGGGAGCGCGTCGGCAAGATGGTCGGCCAGGTGGTCGAGGGCATGCCCTGGCTCGGCACATTTCACTCGATCGGTGTGAAGATTTTGCGCCGCCATGCCGAATTGGTGGGGCTGAAGCCCGACTTCACCATCCTCGACGTGGACGACCAGATCAGGCTGATGAAGCAATTGCTGGAAGCGGAGAATATCGACGAGAAGCGCTGGCCCGCGCGCGTGCTTGCCATGCTGATCGACAGCTGGAAGAACCGCGGGTTGACGCCCGATCAGGTTCCGGCCGGAGAGGCTGCGAGCTTCGCCGCCGGCAAGGGCAAGAAGCTCTACATCGCTTATCAGGAACGGCTGAAGGTTTTGAACGCCACGGATTTCGGCGATCTCTTGCTGGAAAATATCCGTCTGTTTCGACAGCACCCCGGCGTGCTGCGGCAGTATCAGGAGCGCTTCAAATACATCCTGGTGGATGAATATCAGGACACCAACGTCGCGCAGTATCTCTGGCTGCGATTGCTGGGGCAGAGCACGAACCCCGACCGCTCGAGCCTCGTCCTTCGAGACGCCGCACGGCGTGCGGCTCCTCAGGATGAGGAGAACCACAGCATTGATCCTCACCCTGAGGAGGCGCGAAGCGCCGTCTCGAAGGGCGAGGCCGAGTCCTTCGACCTCGCTGATACCTTCGATCCGCCTGCGCAAAAAAAACAGAAAAACATCTGCTGCGTCGGGGATGACGACCAGTCGATCTATGGTTGGCGCGGGGCGGAAGTGGACAATATCCTACGCTTCGACCATGACTTCCCTGGCGCCAAGATCATTCGCCTGGAACGCAATTACCGCTCCACCGGGCATATCCTCGCCGCCGCCTCGCATCTGATCTCGCACAACCAGGGCCGGCTCGGAAAAACCCTGCGCACCGAAGATGTGCCGGGCGAAAAAGTCACCGTCACGGGCGCCTGGGATTCGGAAGAAGAGGCCCGTGCCGTCGGCGAGGAGATTGAACAGCTGCAGCGCGAGAAGCATAAGCTCGAGGAGATCGCCATTCTGGTGCGGGCTTCGTTCCAGATGCGCGAATTCGAAGACCGCTTCGTCACGCTTGGCCTGCCCTATCGGGTGATCGGCGGTCCGCGCTTTTATGAGCGCGCCGAAATCCGCGATGCGCTGGCTTATCTGCGCGTGATCAATTCCCCCGCCGATGACCTCGCCTTCGAGCGCATCGTGAATGTGCCCAAGCGCGGGCTCGGCGACGCCACCGTGCAGATGCTGCACGACTATGCGCGCAAGAACCGCGTCCCGCTCAGCGACGCCGCCCGTGCGGTGGTCGAAACCGACGAACTGAAGCCGAAGCCGCGCAACGCGCTGAAAGGCGTGCTGGAGTGCTTTGACCGCTGGCGCGCACAGAAGGATACCCTGCCCCATAGCGAGCTGGCGGAGATCGTGCTGGACGAGAGCGGCTATACCGAGATGTGGCAGAAGGACCGTTCCGCAGACGCCGCCGGCCGACTGGAAAACCTAAAGGAGCTGGTGCGCTCCATGGAGGAGTTCGAGAACCTGCAAGGTTTCCTCGAACACATTTCGCTGGTGATGGACACCGATAAGGGCGAGGGCGTCGACAGCGTATCGATCATGACCTTGCACGCCGCCAAGGGATTGGAATTCGACACGGTCTTTCTGCCAGGCTGGGAGGAAGGCATTTTTCCCAATCAGCGTGCGCTTGACGATCAAGGCCGCGCCGGGCTGGAGGAAGAGCGCCGCCTTGGCCATGTCGGGCTCACGCGCGCACGCAAGCGGGCGAAGATATACTTTGCCACCAACAGGCGTATGCATGGGACCTGGTCGAGCAATATTCCCTCGCGCTTTCTTGACGAACTGCCCGAGGATCATGTGGAAGTAGCCGAGAGCAAGGGCGGCGGCTTCGGCATGAGCGGCTACGGCCCCTCGCGCTTCGACGAGATGGCGAGCTTCGGCTCGAGCTACGGCACACCAGGCTGGCAGCGCGCGCAGGCCACGCGTGCACGCAATGCCCGCTCGAACGAGGACCAGCGCGGCGGCTTTTCCGAACCGCGCAGCGGCTACTCCCGCACGCCGCTGACCATCGAAGGCGAGCTGGTGGCGAAGTCGACCGGTACAATTTCCGAGTTTGGCGTGGGCGACCGCGTGTTCCACCAGAAATTCGGCAACGGCAATGTGGTGGCAGTGGACGGCAACAAGCTCACCATCGCTTTCGACAAGGCCGGCGAAAAGCGTGTGGTGGATTCGTTCGTCGAGCGGGTTTGAAGGTTGCATGCCGCCTCGGGGCGTGAGCGAGGCGGCGGGCCAAGAGTGTATTAACCAAAAAGGGCGGCGGCTGGTTCCGGCTTTGCGCCCGGCGGAA
>JAXDOO010000249.1:0-5649 GCA_034668865.1 Alphaproteobacteria bacterium | reverse complement strand
ACCGGCGGCTTCGTCGGCATCCAGCGTGAAAGTCCCACCCTTGCTCAGCATCGCCGATCCTTCAGCGAATTTTCCAAGCCGCAGCTTCGGACCCTGCAAATCGACAAGGATGCCGATCGGGCGCTCGTTATCGGTTTCGATGCTCCTGATCGTCGTCACCAGCTCGCGCATCCGCTCATGCGAGGTGTGACTCATGTTGATGCGGAAGACATCGGCGCCGGCTTCGAACAGGCGGGCAATGGTGTCGCGGTCGGATGAGGCGGGCCCCAGCGTCGCTACGATCTTCGTTCGGCGCAGGCGTCTCATCTACTTATCTTTCCGGCGCGGTCCGGCCGCCCGCGGGCGGGGCCGGTGTCATTGAAGAACCCGATGGCGGCGGGCGGGGCGACTGCTCGTTCGACTCGGTGAGCTGCACGGTCCAGGAACGCTGCTCGCCGGTATCAACCTCGAAGAATCCGGTCCGTTCATAGCCTCGCGCGAGGCAGTCGTCGATGCCCCGAATGGTGAACTCCTTATCCCGTGTACACATGAAAGCCTGTCCCGACCATTCTCCGCCGCGCTCGTAATCGAGTGCATAGATGTAGTAAAAGCGCGCCACCAGCGTGCCGCGCAGCAAGGTCTCGCAGCTGCGAGCGGAAAGATTCCACCAGCCCTCGGTGGTCCAGCCGTCGCTGTCTTTGTAGCCGATGGCAATGCCGACGCGGCTGCCGGTGTTATTGCATAGACGAAAGTCCGCCGCGGCCGGCTGCGCAAAGGCCGCCACACCGATCAGCGCGATAGCGGCAGGAAGCAAAGCGCGTGTGATGAAGCACCGGAGGGGTGACAATCGAAACCAATCCACGTTGAGGCGGCCCGGTTTGGCCCTGGAAGGCGGGATTTCGCGCAAAGGCTCACGCGGTGTCAACGAGGATCGCCCGGAAGTCATTAACATTGGTGAAGGTCGGTCCGGACATCAGAAGATCCCCGAGCGGGGCGAAGAATTCGGTGGAATTGTTGTTGGCCAAAAACGAGGCCGGATCGAGGCCAAGTGCGCGTGCGCGTGCCGCAGTGGTGCCGTCGGCGAAGGCGCCGGCCGGATCGGTCGCCGCACCGGATCCTCCGTCGGTGCCGTCCGTATCGGCAGCCAGGGCGGCAATGCCACGGGTTCCTTCGAGCGCGATAGCAAGCGCCAGAGCATATTCCTGATTAGGTCCGCCCTGCCCACCCTGCTTGTGCAGGGTCACCGTGAGCTCGCCGCCGGACAGGATGACGGCGCGGCGGTTCTGCGCCAGCAGTTCGCGCGCGATCCGGCCATGCTCTTGCGCCACCTCGCAGGCTTCGCCTTCGACCTGATCGCCGAGAAAGACGCAGTCAAAACCCGCCTTTCTTGCCATTTCGCGGGCCGCGCGAAAGGCGTCATCGGGGCGGGCGACAAGGCTGAACTCGGTCGTATGGAAAATTGCATCCGCCGGTTTCGGGGTTTCGTTTGTTGGATCCGACAGCGCTAACGAGATGCCCGCGGGTATCTCCAGCCCATAATGCTCGACGATGCCGCGCGCGGCGGACAGCGTGGAAGGATCCGGCACCGTCGGACCTGAGCCGATCACATCGGGGTTGTCGCCTGGAACATCGGAAATCGCCAAGGTCACGATGCGTGCCGGTCGCCCGCGCGCCGCCAGCCGACCGCCCTTGATGCGCGAGAGATGTTTGCGCACGGTGTTGACCTCGCTGATGCTGGCGCCGGAGCGCAACAATGCCCGCGTCGTCGCCTGCTTGTCGGCGAGTGCGAGACCCGGTGCGGGTGCGATCCAGTTCGCCGATGCGCCTCCGGAAAGCAACACCAACAACAGATCGTCGATGCCCGCCTGCTCGGCCAGCACCAGAGTTTGCTCGGTGGCATCGATACCTGTTTGGTCCGGTACCGGATGGCCCGCTTCAATCACCGGAATATGCTGCGTTGGCCGGGCATAGCCGTGGCGCGTAACAGCAAGCCCAAGCAGCCGGTCTTTTGGAAAACCGCTTTGCAGGTAGTGCTGCTCGGCGATTTCGGTCATTGACCCTGCCGCCTTGCCTGCAGCCAGCACGATGAGGCGTCCGGTTGGCGGCGGCGGCAGATAAGCGGGCAAACAGGCAGCGGGATGAGCAGCTGCAACGGCTGTGCGGAAAAGCCGTTCGAGAAAGGCGCGCGCTGCTCCGTCCATGCCCGCTCTTGGCAATAGCGAAGAGGCGGGTCAACAAAAAACGCTATGCTGGCATCAGGACGTAGTGATGATTATTGTTGTGGATACCGCGGCTGCATCGCCCGGCACTGTCGTATTGAAAGGAATCGGCCATGGACGAGAAAACCCGGATCGAGCTTGAAGCCGCCGTCTACCGGCGCCTGGTCGAGCACCTGCGTGGTCGCACCGATGTGCAGAATATCGATCTGATGAACCTGGCCGGCTTCTGCCGCAACTGCTTGTCAAACTGGATGAGGGAAGCAGCCGATACCAAGGGCCTGCCGATGAGCAAGGACGAGAGCCGTGAGATCGTCTACGGCATGCCATACGAGGAGTGGCGGACGAAATACCAGAAAGAAGCGTCTGCCGACCAGCAGGCGGCGTTCGAGAAGACTCACCGGCACTAGAGCCGGATCGGGCGAAAGCGGGCCGCGCAAGGCTCGAGCCGCTAATTTGTCCAGTTGTCCACCGGCTGCCTGTGGATACTTCGGCCCCGCCTTGACGCGGAGCCCCCGGCTTCCGAAAGCTGGGGCCCACATCCCGTCCTAAGGAGTAGTCGATGCCCGCCACCGCCGCCGCCCAGGAACAGCCCGCCACCCGCTTTGCAAAGGAGCAACTCAAGGCTGTGGTTGAGCGCGTGGAGCGCCTGGAAGAAGAAAAGAAGGCGATCGCCGACGACATCAAGGATGTTTATGCCGAGGCCAAGGCGCACGGTTTCGACGTGAAGGCGTTGCGCACGATCGTGCGGCTGCGCAAGCAGGACACCGACGAGCGCAAGGAGCAGGAAGCAATCCTGGGAACCTACATGCTCGCGCTCGGGATGGTCGCTTGAGTCGAAGCCGTCGCCGCTACTGAAGCATCGCGGTACGTGCGCCGAACGTGGTGGTCGCGACAAACACGACCGCCTGGCCGCTGAAGCGATTGGCTATCAGACCCGGTGTCGGATCGGCGGAGAAAGCCATGGTCACCAAGGACGTTGGCTTGCGCATGAAAACACTCAGCCGGCGATAATCCTCGCCGCCCATCCCGCTCACGGTCATATAATTCGACAAATTGGGCGCAAGAATCGCCGCGCGCATCCAGGGATCGTCGAAGGGCTCGCCGGTCTGCAAGCGCCGCGTATGCACGATCGCCGGCTTGCCGTCAGCCTGCCGCACGACGATTGAGGTTTGCCGCGGGATAGAAGCCGGCACGGCGGCGGGCGCTGCCGGGAGCGCCGGCAAGGGGCGGCTTTCCACCACCGTGCGCTGCGGTGCCGCCGGACGCGCGTTCAGCTCCGGGCCGGGCAGCGGGGCGTAAGCCAGCGCCTGCTCAGGCGGCATCAGCAAGGGCGAAGGCATGTCCGGCCAGGGCACGTTGGCGCCGGAGAATTGCACGGGCGCAGTCTTCGGCGGCAAGGCCGTGGCGACTTGCACTTCCCCCGCCTTGCGCGGTTGCGGCTTTGCGGCGGGGGCTGTCTTGGGTGCGGGTGCAAGCGCGGCGGTCGTCTCGACCTCCTCGCGCTCAGGCTTGCCGAAGCCAAAAATTTTCGCCAGCAGGTTGACGCTGGTGCCGGTCTCCCGTTGCGCGGTGAGAACGCCGGCGTTGCGCGCTGCGTTCAAGGAAACGGAAGAAGGTTGGTTGCCGCGTCGCTCGATGTCGGCTAGCGCGAGCGAATAGCCGGGCAGCGGCCGGCCGTCGGAGGGAACATGAACGGTGCGGCCATCGGGGAAGATACGCACCAGTTCTTCGCGGCTGATGCTCGGCCAGTGCCGCACGCTGCCGACGTCGAGGTGCACGAAAGGTGATCCGGAGCTCGGATAGAAACCGATGCCGCCGCGTTGCAGGCGCAGTCCGACCTTGCGCAACTCCTCCAGCGGCACGCCCGGGATGAAGAAATCCATTGCCTTGCCGTGGGTATGTTGGCTGGACTGAGCGACGCCGTCGCTCTTCCGGCGCAGCATGGCGTTCGTTTGCGGCGCGCGGTAGCCGCAGATGATGTGGATGGGATGTTTGGCGCCCACTTCGCGGTGCACTTCCCACACCAGATCGAGCAGCTGCGGATCGGTCGCGATCTCTTCGTTGCGCCGCCAATCGCGCAAGACCCAGTTGATCTTCTTCAGCGCCTCGGCGTCGTAACGGCCGTTGCGCTTATAGGTGATGGTGAGGTCTTCCTGGGTATGGACGTGATGCAGAGAGATCGTACGGGTGTCGCCTTCGGCAACCGCGTTCTGTAAGCCGTCGCATCCGATAATAAGGGCGGTGGCAGCGAGGCCGAGACGGAATCCGATGCGCGGTGCGAGCAAGACCGACAAAACTCGGCGCGCGATTAAAACCGGCACGGGCAATCTCGCGTTGGAAGGCCACACAAAACTAGGAGTTCCCGCGGCTGGCCGCGGGGACATAGCTAACGCAGTGTTATCGGGATGGGTTAACGCACCCTTAGCGCCCCTCTACCCGTCGCATGAACAGGACGCTAGAGAGGGTTTGTGGCGAAAAGTGGCTCGGCCGCGGGCGCCCTTGGCGCCCTTGGCGCCTTAGTTAAGCGGACGTGTATCGTACCGCCGCCGCTCGACCTGGGCGGGCGGCCGCTGCTGGTACTGCTGCTGGTACTGCTGCTGGTAATATCGGGGCCCGCCGAACAGCGACTCGAAGAAGTTTCCGCCGTCGTAACGCGAGGCGTAGCGTGAGGAGCCTTCGGTCACGACGCCAGACGGCAAGTTCACGGGCCCACGCTGATAGCTCGGCTGCTGCTCGGCGCGGCGGTCCATCGGCACCCCCGCAATCCGCCGGTCCTCGCCCTTGAGCACCGCCAGCGTCCTGGCATCGCGGCCGTAGATGTCGTCGCGCAGGACCAACTTGCCGGATTCATCGACAAAGGCGGTCTGGTAGGTGATGTGCACCGGGAGCGGCGTCGGGAAAGTAATCTCCCGTTCCTCCGGGCCATACATACTGCGCAGTTTGTCGACGGTATAATTGTCTTTCGGACGCGCGATCGAAAGCAGCACCTCGCCGTATTTCAGCGGGTCCTGCACCCGCATGCAGCCGTGGCTAAAGGCGCGCGTCTCTTTCGCGAACAGGTGCTTATCCGGCGTGTCGTGCTGATATACCAGGAACTTGTTCGGGAAGTTGAAGCGGATACGGCCGAGCGCATTGCCGTCACCCGGCGGCTGGTACATGTGCAGGCTGCCATCATTGTTCTGGACCACTTTGAGGCCCATGCGCGAGATCGCGGTGGGATCCTGCTGCAGCACCGGAAGATATTCGTTATAGACGATCGACGGCGGCACGTTCCAGGTCGGATTGACGGTGATGAATTTCATTGTCTCGCTGAGGATCGGGGTAGCGGTTTCGGGCTTGCCGACCACGACGCGCGTTTCCCAGATCTTGTTGCCGTTATTCATGACCTTGAGCGTGAAGGCCGGAATGTTCAGCACCACATGTGCCTTGCCGAGGTCGCGCGGCATCCAGC
>JAXDOO010000248.1:0-4047 GCA_034668865.1 Alphaproteobacteria bacterium | reverse complement strand
GGCGTCGCTTCGATGCGACGATTTCGAAATAGTGTTTCAAGTGCTTCCGATATCTGCATACTTTGTATACATAATGATTGGAGGCAGCATGTTCTATTTCTATGTTCTTACCAAGAAAAAGATTTCTGATAATAAGTAAAGCCAACCTACAGATAACGACCTTCTCCCTGCAGCTACGACCTCGTCGGCAACCGCACGTCTGAAGCGCTGACGCAGGGATCTACGACAAAGACGTGGACCTGACAGGTTATCCGTCGGAGGTCAGCGATGGTTGCGATCGCTCTTGGATAGTGGCTGAGGCGGACGACCACTGGGGATTTCAACCCAGCCCTTTTGCGTTATCCTAAAAGGCACACTTCGATATTTGAGAACGTGCTCGATATGCGGATATTTCGCAGGATCAACGCCGTTCCAGCTGTCCGCCCTGCATCTGTGGCACACATTCAATCGCCACTCGGTGACGTGGTTGCCCTCATAAACGTATCGGCCGAATCGAAACGGGCGTTCACACAGGAAGCATGTGTAAAATTCGGCTTCTTCTTCAGCCATTGCGGGAAGGCCCCAGTCGTCGGGCTCATTCTGTTTGCCATTTATTAATGAGTCGTTAACCCTTGCGGGCCGTCGCGTAGGCAGGTGCAGCGTTGCGACTGCTGGTCGTACGATACCGTTGATTGGTAGAATGCCGGTCGCTTGACCAGCGCAGCTCGGCCACTGCGCGAAGCGGGCGCTTACGCCACCTGCGACTTCGGCGGCAGCGTCTCAAGCTCGGCCTTATAAGCCTCGTCCATCTGCGGCTTTAAGCCGTGCCGCGCCAAGGCGTCGGCATACATTTTGCGCATGGCCGGAGACTCGTCGGCATAGTCAATCTGGTAGCCGCCCAGCCGGCGGCTGATCCAGCTCATCGGCACGCCCTGCGCGTTGCGCGGCGACCAATGTTTGAACGCCAGATAGCGCGCGGGCGACGGACCGGTGTTGAAATGCTGATGGAAGGTCTTGTTCGGTGGCACGATCAAGGTGCCGATTTCCCAGTCATAACGCCTGGGCTCCTCGCCTTCCGTCCACATCAGCGAATAACCTTCGCCGTTGAGCAAGATGACATGCGCGCCCGGACCATGCGCATGGCCCTTCTTGTAGGTGCCGACACCGAACTGCGAAATATGGCTGGCGAGCGAGCCCCTGGCCATGTTGAAGCGAATATGCCCGCCGCCGGCGCCGCGTTCCTTCGCGCTGATCAGCGGAATGTTCACCGCATCCGGCACAAAGTTGGTGGTCAGCAGAAAGCCCTGCTGCTCGCCCTTGGCGCTGAAATAATCCGGCTCGCCGTCAAAGCGGCTCTTGAAATCGTACGGCGTGTTGAAGACGAAGAAGGGATCGCCGTAGAGATTCATCACCGACGGGCAGCTGGTGACGCCGACGTAGCGCGCGGGCTCCCGCCCTGAGCCGTTGAAATGCTGGTGCCAGCAATTGAGCGGGATGGCGAAAATGGCGCCCGCTTTCCATTCGAAGGTGATGCGTTGGCCGGCGTCGTTCCACACCGTGGTGGAGCCGCGGCCGCTAAGGATCAGGATCATCTCCTCGTAAAGCTGGCGCTGCGGCGCCAGGTTTCCGCCCGGGGCGATCTCGCAGACATAGCAGTCGTTCGACGTTCGCGAGGCTTCGTGGTTGATGAAGAGGCCCTTGCCGCCGCGGCGCGCCCAGGGCTTTAATTCGACGTGGCGCAGATTGCGCACGTAATGCCCGCTGATGATATCGAGGCCTTGCTCCGCCACCCAGCGCGTATAGGGCGAATCTTTCTCGGTCTCGAATTTCTGCGCTAGTTCATTCGAGACGAGCGCGTCTTCCTTGGCCATTCATCACTCTCAGGCGGCGAGATTGCCGTATTTGATCAGGTTTTCTTTTTGTTTGTCGTTGCGCGCCGGCAGCTTGAATAGCCGTGACGCGCTGCCGCCGAGGATATTGTGCTTGGCCTTTTCCGACAGGAACGGCAGATCGTAGATCGTCGAGGGCAAGTCGAAGTCCCAGTGCGGATAGTCGGAAGAATAGAGCAGTTGGGTTTCGGCGTTGATCATGCGGAAAGTCGTCTCCAGCGCGCCCATGTCCTGCACTTCCATCGGCTGCGATGAGTAATACATGTCGCGCATGTAATCGCTCGGCTTCTTCTTCAGCAGCGGGCATTCCGACGAGCGCAGCATGTATTCGTGGTCGAGCCGCTGCATCAGGAAGGGAATCCAGGCAAGGCCGCCCTCGACCCAGAGCACCGGCAGCTTGGGGAAGCGCTCGCCCATGCCGTTGATGACCCAGTTTGTGCAGTGCAGGATGTTGTAGAAGGAGAAGCCGAGCGCATGCACCGACAGGAAGCGGTTGCAGGCGCGGAATACCGGCTCGCCCCAGTTCGGGCCGGAATGGAAGGCAAGCGCCAACCCGCGCTCCTCCATCGCCCGATAGACTTTCATATAGGCGTTGTCATTGACCTGCAGCGTGCGCACGGTGGTCACCATGAAGCCGGTGACGCCATGGCAACCGCCGAACTTCTCGACTTGCCGCAGGCAGGCGTCGGGATCGGAGAATGGCAGCGACAGCATGGAATACATGCGGTTATCGCACTCGGGCAGCACGTTCTCGGTAAGCCAGCGGTTATAGGCCCAGCACAGCTCGACCTCCATTTCCTTCTGCGGATGCAGGCCGACGTTGAGCATGCCGGTGGGAAACAGGCAGGAATAGTCGACGCTCATCGCGTCCATCCAGCGGTGACCGAGCTGGATGTCGCGCAGCTTGCCGGGCTCCACTTTTTCCGAGGAGCGCATGGGATAGCGCGTGACGCGGCCGCCCATGTCCTGATAGCCCATCTGGCCGGGTACGATGCTGTGGCGCGCCTTGGCGCGGCCGGAGATCGTGAGCTGCCGCAGCACGTCATTTTCCATATAGGGCAGGATCTCGCCGAAATTCTCGTTCTCATAGTGATGCGCGTCGACGTCGACGATCAGGATGTCGTCGAACTTGCGCTGCTGCGCCTGTTTGCGCGCATGCGCGAGCAGCCGGCTGGTGTTGAGCTCTTCTACCGAGACCCGGCGGCCACGATCAGCGATCAAGTCCATGATTTTGTCTCCTCGATGTTCCTGCTGACCGCCCGTCAGCGCCCGGTCCAACTCTGCCACATTCCCAATTCGAAGACTTGCAGGTCGGCCGCTTTCAAAAGACCGCTTGCCGTGATCATCACGTCGGTCGGACTTACACCGCTACGCGTGTCGAATGCAGGCTCCGGCACTCCGGCCTGCACCTGCTGCGAATAGATTTTGCATAACACCGCCATCAGCTTCGCCCGCGCCTCTTCCGAAACGATAGGCCGTCCGGACTCGATGCCCTGCTCCATCTGCGCAGCGAGTTGCAGTGCCTGCGCCGAAACCGCCGGCCCGCTCTCCGCCTTGGCCTTCCGGCTCGGGGCAGGAACCGCTTTCACCTTGCCGCGCGCCGCCTTTACGGCGGCTTTAGGCGACGACATAGATGTCATCTCCTTTCTGTACGACCTGGTATTTCCGCAACTTCAGCTTGCGGTCCGCCACGCATTCGCCGGTGAGCAGGTCATATTCGTAGCCGTGCCACGGGCACACGAAATGCATTTCGGTCTCGGAGAAATACAGGCCACGGGAAGTCATGTCCGGCATGAGCTTTTCCTCAACCTTGGCAATGGTCAGCCCCTCGCAGGCCGGACCGCCCTGGTGCAGGCAGTAATTGCTGTAGGCGTGGAACTCGCCTTCATGCCAAAAAATGCCGATCTCGCGATCGCCAAGGAAGAGGATCCGGCGGTCGCCGTCCTTAAAATCTGAAGCTTTACCGACGAGTTGTTCGGCCATCTCGCAACACCTCCCGTGGAGCCCGCTGAGCGCCCTTCCCAGGCGCCACCAAAGGGCGGGAAGTCCGTGCGCGCCAACACTTTGCACGTTGCAATGCGCGAAAGCAACACATGCGCGGGAATGCAGCCCGGGCGGCCCAAAAGTGGCGAAAACCCGTTGCCGGGCCGGACCTTTTGTGGCCTCGTCCGCTATGGGG
>JAXDOO010000247.1:0-6534 GCA_034668865.1 Alphaproteobacteria bacterium | reverse complement strand
ACCTGATTCGCCATCGAACCGCCGGCGACCGCGCGCGAAATCATCTCTTTCGGCACGATACCGGGCACCAGCGTGTTCAAAGTCGGCGTGTCGAAGGCGCGGCAGAAACCCATCACGAGCACGGTGGAAAAGATAATCTGCACGGTCAGCGAGTTGGTGAAACTCCCGACCGTGAGCACACCCGCACAAATAGCCTTGCCGATCTGTGCGACGCGTACGACCCAGCGGCGGTCGTAGTGATCCGCCACATGACCGACCAATAGTGTTCCGGGTACCGAGGGAATGAAGAGCAGAAGACCGACCAGGCCGAGATCGAGCGCGCTGTTGGTCAGGTCATAAATTTGCCAGCCGACCGCCACGAACAACATCTGATAGGCAAGCGCGGTAGCGACGCGGGTCGCAAAGTAAATCCGATACTGCCCGTGGCGTAGCAGTGAGAACTGGTCGTCGGGCGTCATTTCTCTGGAATGATGCTTTGTACCCGCCAGAAGTCGGGAAAGAGCTTGATCCAGAGCACCGCGATCCCGGCGGCGCCCAGGCCGCCGACCACAACGGCAGGACCGGCGCCGATCAGCGCCGCGACCACGCCCGACTCGAACTGTCCGAGGTTCGAGGTTGTGCCGGTGAAGGTAGAGTTGACCGCCATCACCCGGCCCAGCATTTCGTTAGGCGTGCGGGTTTGCACCAGCGAATGACGCACCACAACACTGACGGCGTCCGCGGCGCCTGTGATAGCGAGCATAATCATCGACAGCCAGAGCCAGGACGAGAAGCCGAAGGCCGCGGTCGCCAGGCCGTAAATGACCACCGCGCCGATCATGATACGCCCGGCGTGCTTGTCGATTCGTATATTGGAGAGATAGCCAGACATCATCAGCGCGCCGGCGGCGGGCGCGGAACGCAGCAGACCAAAGCCTTCGGGCCCGGTCTGTAGAATATCGCGCGCGAAGATCGGCAGCAGCGCGGTGACCCCGCCGATCAGTACGGCGGCGAGGTCGAGCGCAATGGCGCCGAAGATAACCTTTCGAGTGCGGATAAAGTGAAAGCCGGCAAAGACCGATTCCACCGTCACGGCCTTCTTCACTTTCGCCGGGCGCTGGATGCGAACCAGGCTGATCAGTGTGGCGGCGATCACAAACAGCACGAAGCAGATCACGTAGACGAAATTCGCTCCCCACGCGAGAAGAAAACCGCCGAGCGCGGGACCGCCGATCACTGCCACCTGATGCGCAGTGGCGCCGGCGGCGATGGCGCGGGAGAGAACCTCCTGCGGCATGATGCTGGGCGGGATGGTATGCAGCGTCGGGCCTTCGAAGGCGCGGCCGGTGCCAACGATGAAGACGACGAAATAAATTACACCGACGCTTAGGTATCCGGTGTAATCGGCGAGCAACAGGATCAGGGCCCCGATGCCCTTACTGATCTGACAGATGGCGATCACCCATCGGCGATCATAGTGGTCCGCCACATGGCCGATGATGAAGGTGCCGGCGATGACCGGGACGAAAAGCACAAGCCCGACCAGACCGAGGTGGAAAGCGCTGTTGGTGATTTCATAGATCTGCCAGGTGACCGCAACATGGAGCATCTGGTAGCCGACTGTCGACAGAACCCGGGTCCACCAATAGAGCGCAAATTGTTTATGGCGCAGGAGTGAAATTTGAGCAGCGGCGGACTCGGCGGACTCAGTCGTCATGCGGGGGGCAAACCAGGTTATGGGGCGGGTAAGCTTCCTTACGCGGTAATTTTGTCATCACACAAGCCCCTCGGCGACCAGGGTGGAAAGCAACGTTGCGGTGCCGCGCCGCTATGGCCGAAAAACCCGTCAGCACCTATATCCGCTGCATGCAAAAGACCGCTGTCATCCTTCCTCTTCTCGCCTTCCTGGCCGCTTCGGTCTGGTTTGCTTATTATGTCTGGGCCAGCGATACCGGCCCGCCGATGCCCGCTTCGGGCTATGTGGCAATGGCGCTTGGCGTATTATTCTCCCTGCTGGTCGGAATTGGCCTCATGGCGCTTGTCTTTTACAGTCACCGGCACGGATACGACGAGCGCGGCCACGGGGAACCGGGCGGTTCCAAGGATTGAGGGAATGCAAGAGGCTGGGCCATCGACGCCGTCTGAATCGCCGCCCGTCCTGATCTATACGATGGCGCTGGCCTGCGGCCTGTTCCTGGCACTGGCCGTGCATATCGGGCTGACGGCCGCGGGCCTCGGTCTCGGCACTGCGGCACGCGGCGTGCTTTTCTCCGACAAGGATCAGATCAATACCGCGCTGGCCTGGTGGGCGATCGGGATCGCCGGCTGTTCTGGCAGTCTTGCGGCCATTGTCGTAGCCCGCCGGCTCAACCGTCCGGGTTTGAAAATCTTGCGCATGACACTCGCTCTCGCCTTCTTTTGCTTATTGGCGGTGGCCGGACGTAAAGCCGCAGCCCCGCCCGGAAGCGGAGCCGCGATAACCACGGCGGTGAATCTCGCTGCTATGACGCTCGGTGGATTTATGGCGTTCTTCGCCGCGCATTTCGCGGCACGGCGCTGAGTTGACTTCTGTTTGCTTGGATAGGCGTGCCGGTTAGCTCGCCGCCTTGCGATTAATCTTGCGTTCGGCCAAGTTGGTCAGCTTCTTGTCGGTGGCTTTTTCCTCATCCAATGTGCGCTGCAGCACCGCCGCGCAATCATCGCGGCCAAGCTGCTGCGCCCAGGCAACTAGCGTGCCGTAGCGCGTGATCTCGTAATGCTCCACTGCCTGCGCCGCGCTGATCAGGGCAGCATCCAGCACTTCCTTGTCGGCGACCTCGCTGGCGATGGCATTGGCTTCCTTGATAATGCCGTCGATGGCCGGGCAGTTATGGCCCTTCGGCTCCGAGCCGAGCATCTTGAACACCTGTTCCAACCGCGAGACATGCGTTTCGGTCTCTTCAAGATGTTTCTTGAAGCCCGCGGTGAGGTCGCGGTTCATTGCCTTTTTGATCATATCCGGCAGCGCTTTTAGGATTTGCTTCTCGGCATAATAGATGTCCTGCAGCGTGTGCAGGAACAGGTCATCCATCGTTTTGATGTCCTTCGAAAACAGGCCCATGACATGATCCTTCTTAAATGGGATGCAGAGACGTGCCGTCCGCTGCTCTTGAAAGCAACGTGCGATGAAGGATGGAGTTCCGCGCTTTGTCAGCGCGCCTCGGTTTTTGGCGGTTCGGGCGCGCCGAAATTTTCCGGGAAGCGAATCAGAATCTCGGTGCCCGGATCGAGCCGGCGAATCTCCAGCCGGGCATTGAATTGCCGCACGGTCGCCAAGATGACCTTGAAGCCGAGCGACGGCGGACGCTCGACGCTAATTTCTGGTGGGATTCCCTGCCCCCGGTCGGCCACGCTCAATTCCACGGTGCCGTCCTCGGCGCGTCTCAGCCGCACAAAAAGCGGGCCCGCGTCTCCTTCCGGATAGGCATGCTTGAGCGCATTGGTGATCAGTTCATGCGCGAGCATCGCAAGCGACGCGGCCTGGTTGCCGGAAACTTCCACCATTTCCGTTTCGCAGCTGATGGACGGGCGGGTGCCGCCGACATAGGCGCGCTCGCTTTCGCGGCAGATCATCGTGAGGAATTCGCCGAATTCCACGCGCGCGGTGACATCGGCGCTATAGAGATAGCGGTAGACCGAGCCCATCGCCAGAATGCGCTGCTGCGCGCGGGCAAGCTGATCGCGTACCGCCGGCTCCTCGGCGTGCTTACTCTGCAGCACCAGCAAGCTGGACAGGATGTTCAGGCTGTTCATTACCCGATGCTGCAACTCGCGCAGCAGAAATTCTTTCTGCTCCAGCAGCCGGTCTACCTTGTCCGACATGCCGGCGAGCGCGGTACTGAGCACGCCGAGTTCCGAGCTTGAGCGCAGCTTGGGAAAATGGGCCGAGGTATCGCCGCCCTCGCGGCGGCGCGCGGTGTCCACCATCGCCATCACTGGGCGGCGGATCAGGATATGCGCTGCGAGCCAGGCGGTGATCATCGCCAGGATGATCGCAGTCACTGCGACGAGGAAGCTACGCCAGGAAATCGAGCGCAGTCGCGCCAACGCGGCGTCGCGCTCGGTGCTGACGGCCACGACGAGCCCATGCGGTGCCTCTTCCAGCGGCACGAAGCCGACTATCTCCTCATGTCCGGGTTGCTCGTTCACCAGAAAATTGCCGGCCGGAGCATCGCGTGCGCGCTCGAAGATAGCTTTGTCGCGAATGTTCGACCCTGTCGCTGCCTGCTGGCGCGGAACGCGCAACACGACCGAGCCGTCGCGATCGAATACAGTTAGGCGATGCTGCGGCGGCCACTCCCGCGTTTCGAATTGCTGCGCGATTTTTTCGGGATTGAGGTTTAGCACTACGATGCCGTCGGCGCCGGGCTCGGGCGAGCGATAGCGCGTGGACACATGGATGGAGGTCTCGCCTGTAACCCGGCCGACGGTGAGCGTGCCGACGGTAAAGCCGCCCCGCTCGAGCGGCTCGCGGAAGTAAACCCGGTCACGCACGTCGAGCGTGGCCGGAATCGGGATGGTCGAACAGTGGAATTTACCGTCGCGGTCGATGAATGCCGCTTCGCGATAAATGTCGAGATCGGCGATGACGGACTTGAAATAGGCCGCACATTCCTCCTCCCGCTCGGGCACCGCCGGATGCTTCATCATGGTGACCATGATGCGGTGGGTGCCTTCCAGCAGCTGGCTGAGCTCCGCCGAGACAAGCCGCGCCGAAGCGAGCGCCTCGTCGCCGGCGTCCGCTTCGAGGAAATCCTTCCAGGCAAAACTATTATAGCTGATCAGCGCCATAGAAGGCGCGACCGCGGCGGCCACGAGGATGGACAGTCTGAACCTTAGACTCATAACGTCACGCCGGACTCACTCAAGCTTGACTCCGGCGGATTCGATCACTTTGCGCCAGCGGGCGACTTCCTCGCGCATATAGATTGCCGTCTCGGCGGGCGTGCCACCGATCGGCTCGGCGGAGAATTCCACAAAGCGGGCCAAAATTGCAGGCTCGCGCAGCGCTTGATTGATGTCGGCATTGATCTTGTTGACAATGGTGCTCGGTGTCTGCGCGGGAGCCACCACCGCATACCATGCCGCGGAGTCGAAGCCCGGCAGTGTCTCCGCGATGGTCGGCACGTCCGGCAGCGAAGCCATGCGTTTGGGCGTCGCCACTGCAAGCAGCTTGAGATTGCCCGCCTTCACCAGCGCAAGCGAAACGCCGAGATTGTCGAACATCACATCGACCGTGCCGCCTAACAGATCCTGCAACGCGGGAGCGGAGCCGCGATAGGGCACGTGCTGGAACTTCACCTGCGCCATCATCTGGAACATCTCGGAGGTCAGATGCGAGGTGGTGCCGTTGCCCTGCGTCGCCGAGGTGATCTTGCCCGGAGCGGCTTTCGTCATGGCAATGAATTCCGCGACGTTCTTCGCCGTCACTTTGGGATGCACGACCAGCGAATTCGGTACCCGGCTGATGATGATGATCGGCGCGAAGGTCGAAGGGTCGAAATTCAGCTTGGGATAAAGCGATTGGTTGATGACGAGTGGCGGGGGCGGGGCGGACAGTAGCGTGTAGCCGTCAGGATCGGCCTTGGAGAATTCGGTGGTGCCGATATTGCCGGCAGCGCCAGGCTTGTTCTCAATGACGACCGGCTGGCCCCATTTGCGCGAAAGCCAATCACCAATCAGCCGCGGCATCACATCGGCTGTACCCCCGGCGGGAAAGGGTACGATGATCTTGACCGGTCGGGTGGGGTAATCCTGCGCCTGCGCAGGCGTCAAAACCACGAAGAGCGTTGCGAACAGAGCGAGAATATTTCCGAGCAGGACCCGCGACTTGGTTTGGTTTTTGCTGCCCTCGCCCAAGTCCGTGCCCATATTCAAATCCCTGCTCAAGCGGCAAACCTAGCCGGTCCCATACAACCTTTCCAGGGTATGCGGGTTCGCATGGTGGTTAGCTGCAATGCGCGCTGGTGCCGGCCGTCGCCGTCCGGACAACACCGGCAGTAGGCAAGCGCCCCGTCGCCTTCCACGCCGATGCCTGACCCAAAGCGCGACCGCGAACCGTAGGATTCGGTCCGGCTCATTCCCGAGCAAGTGGGAATCCAGTTCAGACTAATCCAGTTCAGATCAGGTGAAGTTACGGGTCCCCGCTTTTCAGGACGAGCGGGTGCATGGGTCAATCGATCACGCCGGAATCTTTAGGACGGGCTGCTGCTCGCTACTTTTCCCGTCCAGCCAGTCGGCGCGGCGGCTGGCTCAGCAGCGCCTTGCGCATCCTCAGGAGATGGGCGCGCTCATGGCCGCTGGCGTGAGGGATCGCCGGCCGCCGCTTCGCGTTGCAGGCCCAGCGTCGTAGGCGGATTAAGAATGCATATCGATCGAGACCGCTTTCAGGTCACGCGCGCACGGGACGCGACATCTCGGGCGTGGATAGCAGTGGGGAATCCGCAAGCCGGCCGTCTTTTGCCACAAGACGATGAACCTTTCCGCAGTTGGGGCAGAACAGGCTGACGGGAAGCT